>MHTV01000014.1 GCA_001823215.1 Candidatus Wildermuthbacteria bacterium RIFCSPHIGHO2_02_FULL_45_25
ACTCGTATTACTCGACAAGCTATTGGGGAAGGGGAACAGTATACGCCGCTTTCTTTGCGTTCGTATGAACTTTGGCGTGAAATTGAAAAAGAGATTGGGAAGAATTTACTGCTCATGCGTTTCGTGACTGCATTTGAGTGAAAGATAGAAAGAAATTCCAAGAGAAAAATCCGCCGATGTTTGGCGACTTTATTTTTGCTAAATGATCGTCTAAAAGGTAAAACACTCTCTTGTATTTCGAGGTTTTGCGTTATAATACGCAAATGGATTTCTTTTATACCCGGCTTGATCATTGGCATACGCTTTCTCAACAAGACGCGCTTTCGCAATTGCGCGTTGATCCCAAAAAAGGATTAACAGACGAGGAAGCGGGGAATCGCAAACTCCAGCTTGGCGCCAATACGCTTCCTCAAGAACAACCGCCGCATGCGTGGGTGATTTTTTTGAGCCAGTTTCGAAGTCCGCTCATTTTTATTTTGGTGTTGGCGGGGGTTATTACGTTTCTTTTCCGCGAGTACACTGATAGCGCGGTTATCTTTGGAACCGTGCTTTTGAATACGTTTATCGGGTATATGCAAGAGAGCAAAGCGACCAGCGCGTTAAGCAAACTTAAACAATATCTCAAACATAAGACAATTGTTGTTCGTAATGGGCTTGAAAAAGAAATTCCGCAGGAAAATCTGGTTCCCGGAGATATTGTCATTTTGAATGCGGGAAGTCGCGTGCCTGCTGATGGAAGAATAATAGAGGCATGGAATTTGCGCGTGAACGAGGCGGTTCTGACGGGAGAATGGGTTGGTTCTTGGAAAAAAGATATTGTTTTGAAAGAAGATGTCGCGCTTGCCGATCGAGATAACATGATATACATGGGAAGCGTAGTGGAAGACGGAAGCGGCAAAGCGGTTATAACAGCAATCGGAGTTGATACTGAATTGGGAAAAATAAGCGGATTGCTCAAAAAAGTTGAGGAGACAAAAACGCCTTATCAAAAGAAACTTTCTCAATTTTCATGGGTGATTGGATTTGTTATTGTTGGTATTTCATCTGTTATTTTTCTTGAGGGTATTTTTACGGGTAAGAATGTGCTTGAAATGTTCAAGATTGCAGTCGCGCTTTCAGTGGCCGGAATTCCAGAAGGGTTGCCGATTGCGATGACGATTGTGTTGGCAATCGGTATGCAGCGAATTTTGCGCCAGAGAGGTCTGGTGCGGTATTTAACATCAGCAGAAACTTTAGGCAGCACGACGGTGATTGCAACAGATAAAACACTTACTCTCACCGAAGGAAAAATGCGGGTGGAAGAGGTGTGTCCTCTGCGTTTGGCAGATCGGGAAGAAACACTTGTGGGAGCCGCGCTTGCCAATGAGGCGTTTATTGAAAATCCTCAAGATATGTTGCAAGACTGGATCGTTCGAGGGAGGCCCACCGATCGCGCCTTGCTGGAAGCCGCGACAGAAGCTGGAATTTCAAAAATTGAATTGGAAAATCGAATGCCGTTGCTTTTTCGACTTCCTTTCGCTTCGGAAACCAAATATGTCGCGAGCGTTCATGCGATATCTGAAGGAACAAAAGCGTTTGTATCGGGAGCGCCCGAGCGGATTTTACAGTTGTCTGCGCTTTCTGAAGATGAACGGATCCAAGCTGAAAAAAAGCTCCAAGAGCTCACGCAACGCGGCTTGCGCGTGGTGGGAGTTGCGCACAAGTTTTTTCCCGAAGGCGAGCAACAGAATGTAATCAGCAGGAAAGATGGATTTGAAACCGCATTGACGCAATTGAATTTTCTTGGATTTATTGCGCTCAAGGATCCGTTGCGAAAAGGAGTGAAAGAAGCGATTCAAATGGCGCGTCAGGCCGGAATAGAAACAATTATTGTTACCGGAGACCATGCGTTGACCGCGCGCGCGATTGCCAAAGAGCTTGGGTTGCCTTCGGAGCAATCGAATACGCTTGAAGGGAATCAATTGGAGCGTATTCATGATAAAGAGCTTGCCGATCACTTGGAGGACATTACCATTTTTGCGCGGGTTGAACCGGCTCATAAATTACGGATTATTGAGGCATGGCAACAGAAACATGCGATTATCGCGATGACCGGAGACGGAGTGAATGACGCTCCAGCTCTCAAAAAAGCGGATATCGGCATTGCGTTGGGATCAGGGACGGATGTGGCAAAAGAATCGGCGGATCTTGTTCTGTTGGATGATCGCTTTTCTATTATTCCCGCGGCTATTCGAGAAGGACGGGTGATTTTAGACAATATCCGCAAGATTGTAACCTTCATGCTTTCGTCGGCGTTTACCGAAACGGTTTTGATAGGAGCGAGTATTCTATTGGGAGCTCCATTTTTGCCCATAACCGCTTTGCAGATTCTTTGGATTAACCTTGTGGTGGATAGTTTACCTGGAATTTCTTTGACAATGGAAAAAGCGGAACGCGACGTGATGAAAAGAAAACCTTCCAAGACCAACGCTCCTTTGCTGAATGGAGAGATGAAGACGATTATCTTTGTGATTGGGGCTTTGACGGATATTATTCTTCTTGGGATATTCTTCTGGCTGATGCGTGTTACCGATTATTCACCGGCTCATATTCAAACCATTCTTTTTGTTGGGCTCGGAATAGATTCGTTGTTGTATGTATTCTCTTGTAAGAGTTTGAGGAGAAATATCTGGGAATACAATCCTTTCTCCAATATCTATCTTGTATGGAGCGTATTGTTCGGATTTGCGGCGTTGTTCAGCGTGATTTACCTCCCGATTTTGCTGGAGGACATAGTGCCATTTTCTTTGAATATTCTGCATACGGAGCCATTGAACGGCTCTGATTGGGCATTGCTCTTTGGGTTCGGTTTGTTGAATGTATGGCTGATCGAATTTGCCAAGTGGATCTATAAGAAAAGAGATAAAAACTATGTGTAGTGTATGCTTCTTCATTTGTTGATTCTTTTTATTTCTGCGGTCATGTTGTTTTGGTCAGCCAATTGGCTGGTGCATGGCATTATGCGGGTTGCGCGGTATTTGCGATGGCGCGAGTTTGTGATTGCTTTTTTTGTGATGGCAATAGTATCTTCATTTCCGAATCTTTTTGTCGGAGTGATGGCGGCTTTGCGAGGAATTCCCGAGCTTTCATTCGGTGATGTGGTTGGAAACAGTGTGGTGGATTTAACATTGGTGGCTGCTCTCGCGGTATTTTTTGGAAAAGAATTGCGGGCAGACAGTAAAGTTATACAGACTTCATCCCTGTACACTATTGCCATTGCGGTTTTGCCGGTGCTTCTTATCGTGGATCATCAGCTAAGCAGGGGAGACGGAATTGTTCTTTTGGCGGTTTTTTTCTTCTATAGTATTTGGCTGTTTTCAAAGCGCAATGAATATAGCGCGGTGTATGAATTTTCGAACGGAGAAGCAAAATCGTCTACGCCATTCAGTCGTTTTCAAATGTTTTTGCAAAGTCTCGGCGCAATTGGGTTGGGTATGGGAGTGTTGCTTCTGTCGGCTATGGGTGTGGTTCGCGCTGTCGAATTTTTTGCCGCGGAATTTCATCTCCCTATTACACTTATTGGAATTTTGGTTATTGGATTGGGAAGCGCATTGCCTGAACTTTATTTTACGATTGCGTCGGCGCGCAAAGGCAAAAGTAAGATTATTCTTGGAGATCTGATGGGGGCTGTGATTGTGATGGCGACTCTTGTCTTGGGCACTGTTGCTCTTATTCATCCCATTTCGGTAACGGACTTTTCTCCATTCGCGATCGCACGGTTTTTTTTGCTGGTATCGGCTTTGTTCTTTTTTGTTTTCTTGCGGACGGGCCGAAAGATTTCATATAAAGAGGCGTTTTTTCTCGTGTTTGTGTATATCGCGTTTATCGCAGGCGAAATGATCGTAACGATTTCTCCGATCTAAAAATTGACCCGCCTTGGATGGGGTGTTACGTTACATCTATGGAAAATATTTTATTTTTTGCCGCGCTTGGGATTTTTTCGATTGTATTGATAGCGTTTATTTTACGCTTTCGAAAGATCGAGCAAAAACCAAAAGAAGACGGAACAGGCATGATCTTAATCCAGAATCAAATCGCCCAATTGCGTGTCGCAGTTGATGAGAAGCTTGGATCCTCCACAAAAATGTTTCAGGAGCAGTATGGCCAGAGCGCGCAATTGATTAAGGATATTACCGAGAAACTTACGCGACTGGATGAAACCAATAAACAGGTGGTTGGGTTTGCAGACCAGCTTCAGGATTTGGGGGATATTCTCAAGAATCCCAAGCACCGCGGGATTTTGGGCGAATACTATCTGGAGACGGTGTTGAAAAATGTGCTTCCGCCAAAGCACTATCAACTTCAGTATCAATTCCCAAACGGAGAAATCGTGGATGCCGTAATTTTCGTGAAAGATAAAATTATTCCCATTGACGCTAAATTTTCTTTAGAAAATTATAACCGTATTCTTCAAGAAAAGGATGAGACAGAGAAGCAGGTATTGGAAAAAAAGTTTAAGGAAGATTTGAAAACGCGTATTGATGAAACCGCAAAATATATCCGTCCGGAAAACGGCACCATGGAATTCGCGTTTATGTTTATTCCTGCGGAAGGTATTTATTATGATTTACTGGTTAATCAGGTCGGGGCATTGAAAACAAATACCCGCGATTTGATTGAATACGCTCAACGGGATAAGCGAGTTATTATTGTTTCACCAACTTCGTTTTTCGCATATCTGCAAACGGTCTTGCAGGGATTGCGCGCGCTGCAAATCGAAGAATCAGCCAAAGAAATCCGAAAGCGCGTGGAGCAACTTGCCCAGCATCTCATCGCGTACGACATCTATCTCAAGAAGCTTGGAAATCACTTGGGTACTGCCGTGAATACCTATAACACGACATATAAGGAATTTGGCAAGATTAATAAAGATGTGATGCGTATTACCGAGCAGCCAAATGAAGTGGAAGTGCTTCAAATTGCAAAACCGGAAGAGCAGGATTGAAGTGTTGACTTTTAAAATTGGGCTGGTATACTGTTATTAATATGGCTCAAACAGCTGTGATTAAAACTGGCGGCAAGCAATATCTTGTTGCTCCCGGCCAAAAACTTAACATCGAAAAATTGTCTCAAGTAGAAGGGGAAGATGTTTTATTTGAGGAGGTTCTTCTGGTGGAAGCGGATGGAAAAGCGCGCATCGGGGTTCCCTTTGTTGAAGGCGCGAAGGTAAGGGGAAAAGTGGTTTCCCATGGAAAAGGGGAAAAACTTTTTATCTTTAAATTTAAGCCAAAGAAAAGAGAAGCAAGGAAAATTGGACATCGCCAGCCGTATACGCAAGTAGAGATTCTCTCTATCGAAGCATAAAGAAATTTTAAAACAGCCAGCCCGCAAAGGGCTGGTTGTTTTATTTAGTTATTCAACGTTCCTTATGGAAAATGCGAGATTCGGAACGGTGATCCTCTGTGCGCATTTGTTTGTACCAGCGTTTGTAGAGGGGAGCGAAGAAGAATATGGTAGCGAGAGTGAAGAGAATAAAGCATCCAAGGAATACGAGATGAGAAAAAAAGAGGGAGGTATTGTTGATGACAAATGAGGCAGCTACCGCAAAGAAAATGGAAACTCCCCATCCTGCGATGTAGTCTAAAGGAGTAAATCCAAATAACCAATGGCTTTGGGCATGCCACCACACATTGTTCTTGCGGAATCCTTTGACTCCATAATGCGGATTGAGAACAAACCATAAGAAATCCCATGTGGGCATCCATGCAAAATAGATCGCCCATACCAAAAGCTCTTGACTAAGCGACCATGACGCACCCATCGCAAAGTGAGCGTGCATAATCAGTATAGGCAAAATAAACATGAAAAGGTGATAGCCCGTGAGAGGTTTGCCGCCCATGAAAAATCCATAGGTTTTGGCGATTGCTCCTTTGGTGCGAAACCATGTAGGAGTTTTTTCGGCCCAGCCGTGTTTTCCCTCGATTTCGATCTCGATTGCGGCAAAGACCGATGCGACGACAAACCAAAAGAGAGCGGTGGAAAAAGGGGAAAAATCCATAAAAAAGTTAAAGTAGAAAATTCAAACGTTGCTTATCTTCTTCCTTCGAGCGCATTTTTTAGCGTTTCTTCATCTGCGTATTCTAATTCTGCTCCGATGGGAAGCCCTCGCCCGAGGCGTGTAACCGGAATATGGAGAGGTTCCATGAGTCGCTCGATATACAAACCGGTGGCTTCTCCTTCAGGCGTTGGATTGGTTGCGATGAGAAGTTCTTGAAATTTTTCGATTTGAATCCCAAACTCTTTGGGGTTGGCGAGGCGTTCCTTGAGTTCTTGCGCGCGGATTGCTCGGATATCTTCTTTTCGTAACGTATGCACGGTTCCGCCCAAGACAAAATAAAGACCTTTGTAGAGATTTGTTTTCTCAATGGATTCCAGATCATTTTCTTTTTCAACTACGCAAACGATATTTGTGTTGCGGGCGGTATTCCGGCAAATTTCGCAAAGCGGAGAATGTTCCGGAGATATTTGAAAAGGACTAAAACAAAATCGGCAAAGTTGAATATCTTTTTTGAGCGCGTGAATCGCAGCGATCAGCTCTTTGACTTCTGCGGGAGATGCTTTGAGGATATAAAACGCAAAACGGGAAGCAGTTCGTTGCCCAATGGTGGGAAAGCGAGAAAATTGTTCAATTGCTTTTTGAATGCTTGGAGGGTACATATATTAAAAATCTACGGGTTCGCTTGGATAATTTGTCTCTTTGGCGAGATCGGAAAAACTTACGGTATTCGGGCTGAAATGCAATTTGAAGGAACCGATCGGTCCGTTTCGGTGTTTTGCTACGATGATTTCCGCGATTACTCCGGCAGTTGGTTCTACGGTTTCTTGCTGTTTGTACCGGTCTTCGCGGTAAATGAACATAACCACGTCCGCATCTTGTTCGATAGAGCCAGAATCTCTCAAATCAGAAAGTCGCGGGCGTGGCGGGAACCGTTGTTCTACCGAGCGGGAAAGTTGGGAAAGCGCGAGTACGGGAACGTTAAGCTCGCGCGCTAAAATCTTTAAATCTCGGGAAATTTCCGTAATTTGTTGCACCATGCCAGTCATCGAGTTGCGCGGCTTGATGAGCTGGAGATAATCCACAATGATCAGTCCCAATCCGTGATTTGCCTGAAGACGTCTTGCCATTGCTCGCATCTGCAATACAGTTTGAGAAGAGGTGTCGTCAATGTAGAGAGGAGTTTCAGAGAGTATTCCCATGGTTTCCTGTATCCGGCTAAAATCATTTTCCTCGCCTTGCGAAGAAAGTTTTCCGGTGCGCAAACGCCATGAGTCAACGTTGCCCTGGGCGGAAATTAGACGATCTACTAACTGATCTTCCGACATTTCCAAGCTAAAGATGCCGACAGGAACCTTTTCGTTTACCGCGACCCGTCTGGCGATATCCAACGCGAGAGCTGATTTCCCAAGACTGGGACGCGCCGCGAGAATAATCAAATCCGAAGGTTGAAAACCAGAAAGCATGGCATCCATATCTACAAATCCGGTAGGAATTCCTCGTGTAGCTTTTTGATGACTTGAGAGGCGGTCTAAACGCTCGAAAGCGGCTTTCAACCCTTCTCGCACATGGATAAAATTATGCGCTACTGATTTTTGCGCGATCGCGAAAATTTCCTGCTCTGCTTGATCAAGCAGAACTTGAGGATCTTCGGTTTCGTTATATCCCATTTGGCCGATCTCGTAAGAAACCGAGATGAGATCGCGCAGAATACGTTTGTTCTGGACGGTTTTCGCGTAATTTAATACATGCGAAGCGGTTGGAACCGTATTGATCAGTTCGGTAAGATAGGTGTTTCCGCCGATTGCTTCCAATGCTTCTGTCTCCTTGAGGCGCGAAGAAACGGACAATAAATCGATGGGCTCGGATTTTTCGAAGAGCTCTTTCATCACCGCATAAATATCCTGATGAGTTTGTTTGTAAAAATCGCGGGGCTCTAAAAAATCAGCAACTCGAATAATTGCGTCTTTATCGAGCATAAGACCACCCAAAAGACACATTTCCGCTTCAACGTTTTGCGGAGGAAGTTTGCCTGGAACTTCTGGATTTTTTTTCGTTTTCTGGTAGTGTTCTGCCATACGTGGATCTATCATAGCAAAGTCAATGGAGTCGCTCAACATGGAAAAGCACACGAACATACTTGACGGCTGAAGAAAAAAATGGATAGATAAAGGTAATCATAAAGAAAGGAGGCGCGATATGAGGACCTGCTGGATATGTCCGGTTGTTGCGGTGGGGCTATTATTCTGTATGGGTTGTGGCGCAGCAGTGAACAATTCCGAGAAACCGACTCCTACGCCCAACAGCGTTGTTATGGCGCCGGAGATCAAATTGTATGGGCTAACCACGATTGGCAACCATTCGTATATACCTATTAATCTCTATGGGCAACATCCGTCTGATAGGAGCGATTTGATCTTAAGAATTCTTAAGGCATTCGAAGAAGAACATCCGGAATTGGAAATGACTGGCTGGAAGCTCGAGTTTACCCCTCTGAACGGTGATTCCAGAGGCACAATTTATGGTATCTGGGTTGATCACAAACCAAGAATGATGGCGTCATCTATACCGCCGAAACAATAATATGAAAGTAAATCCAGGCAAGAATGCATTCTTGCCTGGATTCTTTATTTTTTTTTCAAACGGTATGCTTGGGGAGTATCTTCAATAATCCAACCATGAGAGAGTAGCTGATCACGGATTTCGTCAGCTTTTTGCCAATCTCCGGAAGCGCGATGCAACAAGCGTTGGTTTGCGAGTTCCTCAATATCATCTGGGATTTCAACGTATTCT
>MHTV01000015.1 GCA_001823215.1 Candidatus Wildermuthbacteria bacterium RIFCSPHIGHO2_02_FULL_45_25
TTCTGTGGTTCCTGGAAGCAAAAAGAGATACTATCTTTTCCATGGTTCTATTGTACTTTGGGGGAGATGATATTGTCAAACACACAATATCACGCACACGAATCAAGAGAAATTATTGCTCCAATTTGAGACCGAGTTTTTCCGCGAGTTGTTGAATCCATTTCTCATGACGAGTAAGTTGCATTGCCATGGCAGAATATTCAATCCGCAAATCATCCACTGATTTTACAAGCCGATCAATTGCATTTGTTAAAGCATGCACAGAGTCGTTGAGTTGCTCCACCCGACCCATCAATTCCTGAAGTTCATCCTTTGTCGCAAATACATCAAAAGCTCTTGTAAATTTCTCATCTACTCGTGCCTGCAAGCTGACAATATCCTCTTTTGAAGCGGACTTTTGAAACTTCTCGTCAAGATATTGGATCAATTCAGAAAATGCTTGTTGCATATATAGATGATAAATCTCGCGCCAGATCAACGCAAATCGCTATCCGTTTTTATTCCTTGGGTTCAATCACCTCATCAACAACTCCGTAATCTTTCGCTTCTTTCGCAGAAAGATAGAAATCGCGATCCGTATCTTTTTCCACACGGTCATATTTTTGGCCGGTATGCTGTGCCAGAATAGTATTCAATCGTTCTCGAATTCGCACGATTTGTTTTGCCGCGATTTCTACTTCCGTTGCTTGCCCCTGGGCTCCTCCCATTGGCTGGTGCAACATAATCTGGGAATTGGGCAAGGCAAAGCGCTTTCCCGCGGCCCCAGCCGCCAGCAACACTGCTCCCATAGAAGCCGCCATTCCCACGCAGACCGTGGAAACCGGGCACTTGATATACTGCATGGTGTCATAGATCGCCAAACCGGAAGTTACGATTCCTCCGGGACTGTTGACATACAGCTTAATGTCCGCCTTGGAATCTTTGGACGCCAAGAACAGCATCTGCGCAATCACGGAATTTGCCACCATGTCGTTAATCGCGGAACCCAAGAAAATAATGCGTTCTTTGAGTAAACGGGAATAAATATCGTACGCCCGCTCGCCGTATTGGGACTTTTCAATAACTGTGGGAATAAGATTCATAGAATTTTTATGAATTACTTTTTACAAAACCTTCCAAAATATCCATTGTTTTTTCGTTCCGCATGAGTCCTTCGGTATATTCCTTCAAGCGCTCGGGGTCAAAATCGCGCTCCGCGGCTCCAATGCTTTTATAATAACTCGATATGCGAGTTATTTCTTCCTCCACTTCTTCAGGCGTCACAACAACCTGCTCCTTTTCGGAAATATCGCGCAGTACCAGATACTTTTTTACTCGCTTTTCAGCTTCTTCTCCAAAAGAATACAGAAGTTCCTGCTCGGTTTTCTTTGCCTGCTCTAAATACTTGTCGAATTGCATGCGCAAAGTTTGCGAGACTCCCTGTCTCATGCGATCGAGCATTGACTGCTTTTCCCGCTCAATAAGCGCAAGCGGGATTTCAGCTTTTGCTTCTTTGGCAATCTTCTCTAAAATTTCTTCCCGAAGACGCTCTTTTTCTTTCGTTTCCTTCTCTTTCTGCAATCCTTCTTTCAAACTCGCGCGCAATTCATCCATACTTTGAAAATCTCCAAGGGACATGGCAAATTCATCCGTAACTTCGGGAATCGCGCCATCAGATGTTTTTCTGCTCTCGCGCAACCAATTGATGGTATCCTCCACTTCTTTATCTTCCACCGTAACTATTTTGCGTTCTACTTTCTCGGCTATCTTTTGATACGAAGGAAGCTCGATTTCAG
The DNA here is from genome assembly GCA_001823215.1 of Candidatus Wildermuthbacteria bacterium RIFCSPHIGHO2_02_FULL_45_25. Lineage (GTDB taxonomy): Bacteria > Patescibacteriota > Minisyncoccia > Minisyncoccales > UBA10102 > O2-12-FULL-45-9. Next base: position 1,776 of record MHTV01000015.1, read on the forward strand.
GCAATACGGAAACCTCTACGCGAAATTCAAAAGGATTTGCTTTCGCCAATTTCAAGATTTCCACCTTTGGTTCTCCGATAATCTGAAGATTGTGCTCTTGCACGGCCTTGATATACACGTCTCGAATGGAGCGCTCTGCCATTTCCACGAGAACTTTTTCTTCGGATATATATTTTTCCGCCACCCGCGGAGGAACATGCCCTGGCCGAAAACCTTCCAGTCGAATTTCTTTGGCAAGATCGGCAACCGCTTGTCCGTGATACAATTCAAATTCTTCCCAAGGAACCTCCGCTTTAATTTCCACCAGGGATTTTGGCAACTTGTTGTGAGAATACGTCATTGGATAAAAATGGATCAATTATCATGATTTTTCTCCTGGTGCTGTCGAGACATCCTCTTGGCGCGTTCCTTGCTCTGCTTCTTGCATCTGCGCTTCAGAATCTCCATGGACGTCTGCTTCTTCTTGCCCTTGCGCGGCGGATTTCTTCTGCTCGGGCGTGCGCACATCAATCTTCCAGCCCGTTAATTTAGCGGCCAAACGCACATTTTGTCCTTCCTTTCCGATTGCCAAAGAGAGTTGATCCTCGCTTACAATAGCTACTGCTTTATTGCGGGGGTACAGCTCAACTTCCAGACATTTCGCGGGGGACAATGCGTTCCCGACATATATTTGAGGATCATCCGACCATTCGATAATATCAATCTTTTCTCCGCCAAGTTCGTTGATAACAGCAGAAACGCGCGTTCCGCGTTGTCCTACCATTGCCCCCACTGGATCCACCCCGTCGTCATGACTCATCACGCCGACTTTCGAACGAGACCCTGCTTCTCTCGTAATTCCTTTAATCTCCACGGTGCCACTCGCGATTTCCGGAACTTCCAGCTCGAAAAGTTTGGAAATAAATTTGGGATAGGCACGAGAAAGCAAAATCGCGGGACCCTTTGCGGAATCTTCTACCCGTAGGACATAAAAACGCAAACGCTGTCCTATTCGGTAAAACTCTCCCGGAACCTGTTCTTCCGGAGGAAGAATTCCCAATGTTTTCCCCAAATCCACAAACACGGCCCTGCCCTCCATGCGCTGGACCACACCCGACACAAGCGTTTCTTCTTTGGAAGCGAATTCTTTCATAATGGTCTCTCGCTCCGCCTCTCTGATCTTTTGCAAGATCACCTGCTTGGCGGTTTGGGCTGCAATGCGTCCATACTCTGTTTTGGATTCCAAAGGAATTTCAATTTCGTCTCCCGGTTGCGCGTCTGCTTTGATTTGCTGCGCTTCTTGGAACAACAGATGGCGTTCAGGGTTATATCGCACTTTTTTCGATCCCTCTTCTCCTTCTTCGCCTGAAACCTCTTCTCCTTCTTCCCGGTGTTCACGCATCTCTTCCAATTCCTCTTCGGTATATAACTGATCTGGCGTTACCACAAGTTTCACCTGCCAAAAATCCACGCCTCCCTTTTGAGTGTTTAATTGCGCCTTGATATGTTGCCCGCGCTTGCCAAATTCTTTTTTGTACGCGGCGGCCAATGCCTGGTTAAGCGTCTCCAATACCTGTTCTTTTGAGAGTCCTTTTTCCTCTGCGATACTGTCGAGCAGTACCCCGAAATTCTTAAAATCAATCATATAAAATTGTGTGTTTATAAAATAATGCCCGCAGAGCGGACATTCATCACCTTTCCTTCACCATTTTTACGGTATCATTCTTTCGCAAGCGAGTCAAGCGGGAGAGTGCTCTATGCAATTTTTCAAAACGTATTGCTTTTCAACTCCATCCCACATTCTCCAAAAATCTAATACTCGCCTTTTGAGTCTGTTTGTTCATCACAATCGCCACTACATCAATTTGATATGGCCGATCCAGCGAAACTTTACGCTTATTCATCCAGATTTCCGCTGCTTTCGCGATTTTTCTTTGTTTCCCGTAGTTTACTTTTTCTTCCGGCATCCACGCATCTTCCTCTCCAGCTTTTTGCGTAATTGTCTTTACTTCCACAAAATGCAAGATGTGATCCTTCTGCGCGATAATATCAATCTCCGCGGCTTGCGGACTTCCTTCTGGCCTATAGGAAAAGTTTTTGTCTAAAACCGCGTACCCCTTTCCTTTCAAAAAGCGTATCGCAAGCTCTTCGCCAATCGTTCCAAGTGTTTTTGTTCCTGCCATATTATTCTTTGACTTGCGAAACCAGCGTATATAATGCTTTGAGAACGTTGGGAGCGCGACTGGCGCGAGCACAAGGAATTTTTCAGCAGAAAAATATCCGTGTTCTCAAAGCATTATATGCGCTGGTTTCGCAAGTCAAAATACTTGTGTTACTTTCCCTTTGCCCATAGAAGTTACTTCCTTGCTCTGCAGATCAACAATCATCGCTGTATGCTCGTCAATCCCAAAGACTTTTTCATCCGCCGGAAGTTTTGCCATGAGTTTTTCGAATCGCTGTTTCCCCATCCATGCTCGTGAAGTATCGAACTTTTTCCCGCCCTCCCGATTGTTCCAATGAGGGATAATCGTCATAGATTCTGCAAACTCTTTGTAGAAATTCAAACCATGCTCCCAATACAAAGGCGAGCCCGCCTTGTAAATTTCATAGACTGGCAAAGCGAATCTGGAAAACGCGATCGTAGCGGCGGATGCCAGAGCCAGCGAAGCTCCGTTTCTCACACGTTCACGCATCTTTTCCAGCAGTAATGTGCCTGTCAAATGCCGCAACGCATAAGTAGGGCTGCCGGGGCCCGTGAAGATATAGTCTGCGGATTCTAATGGCTTTAATAGCTCCGGATTGTTCGCGTCTTTCAGATTATTCGCCCAGATTACCTGAATCTTCGGGTGATAATTTACCAGATGTTGCGCAAAGAAATCCACAATTTCGCTATATACCCCTTCCACATTCGGCTGGAAACCCGCCGGCGTAGAAATCAGCGCAACAGATATTTCATCTTTTCCCATCTGATCCATAACATAGCTATGAATTTTTACGCCCGAATCCGAGCTTTCTCCGGAACCAAAAAGCGCCAGAAAGTTTTTCTTTGGTTTTTGATACGCGTTCGCCGGTACGATGTTCGTGCCTTGCGGGGTATCAATCACCTCATACCCCATCTGTTCCAATTCTTTCCGAATCTTGTCTGCCTGCGCAAATGCTTGCTGTTCCCGCAGGAGATCGCGTTGTTTCACAAGCTCTCTTGCCTTCTCTCTATCTAAACCTTCCAGCATACGTCAATGCTAGCAAAAATAGGTGATTTCGCAAGAAATACTGAAATATCGTTCCCTATTGCGCTAGACGGGACTTCCATATTCTGAAACAATAAAGACGTTGTTTGTGTGCTTCTCATGAAACTGATACATTTTTTCTTCCGGCTGCTGCGCAAAGACGTTTTTTGAATGAAACTTCCACTCCTTACTTTTTTATTTGCGCTTCTCATAGGATTCGTCTACGCTTCATTTGCCTCAAACCCTCTTGAATACATTGTATCCCAAGGATTAAAATAAGCCCAGAGAATTTCTGGGCTTCAACCTCCGATAAAGATTCTCTCTCCTATAACCTTCTGCGGCCTTTCGGCGTAATCAGAAACAGAATAAGAAAAAAAGGAGAAAATAACACGAACCATAGGGCAACCGCAGCAAACCGCCATCCATTCATCGTTGAAGTGTCAACGAGGAATGTCGCGATCACAACCCCGGTCACGGCGAGAAACCATATACCAGCTACCACATACCGCAGTCTGGATATCATACTTTTTCCTCCAGTTTTTCCCTGCACACTATTGTTATTCTACTTGAACTAAAATCAGATGTCATTATCCAAAACCAACAGTTGACGTAAGAAGCACAAGCGATACGAACCAAAACACAACACAAGTTGCTGATGTAACTAATAATTGAATCCAATCAAAAATGTCTTTTCCATTAGACCAGTGGACCGTGGGAGATTCGAACTCCCGGCCTCTACAATGCGAATGTAGCGCTCTACCAACTGAGCTAACGGCCCAACTCTATTCTATTTTTCGATGTTCACTTTCTTCCATTTTCCCGGCTCCAGCCCTCCCAACACAACCGGACCAAACTGCACACGGACAAGCCGCGTGACGGTATTATTGCACGCTTCCGCCATCCTTCGCAACTGCCGATTCCAGCCCTGATGCAAAACGACTTCCAGATCATTTCGCCCAACTTTTTCCACGCGGTCCGCTTTTGCCAAACCCTCTTTCAACTCAATACCTTTCGTAAATCTATTCATTAACCTTTCGGTTACAGGTTGCGCCAACCGCAAGCGATATACTTTCTCCTTTTCGTACTTTGGATGCGTCATCTGGTTGATCAATGCTCCATCGCTTGTCATCAATATCAATCCTTCACTCTCAAAATCGAGCCGACCAACCGGCTTTAAGTGATGAAACTCTTTGGGCAAATACTCCATGATAGTCGGACGATTGTATTCATCTTTTCTTGCACTTACCACACCCGCAGGTTTGTAGAGCGCAATGGTAACCTGCTGGGGTTTTACTTTTGTAACCGAACGACCCTCCACGGTGATTTTGTCTTTGGCGGGATCAATGGTTTGTCCAAGCGCCGCGAGCTTGCCGTTTACTTTCACGCGGCCTTCCTCGATTAAGCGGTCGGCTCCGCGGCGTGAGCCACCTTGCAATTGTTGCGCAAGATATTGATTGATTCTCATAAACTTGTCGGGGCACTGGGATTCGAACCCAGAGTCACAGGAACCCGAATCCTGCATGTTGCCGTTACACTATGCCCCGTATTATTTCACCCAATACTTTTCCTTTGTCTCTTTTTCCCGTTCCTGCTCCACCTCTTCTTTTTCCTCTCTGCCTTTTGCCGCCAACTTTTCCAATTCCTCTGCGGATAATACAACCAACTCTTTTGCGCGGCTCTCCAAATACTCTTTAGCATTTTTCTTGGGATCATCCAATACCTCCCCCAAAAGCGCGGACAACACTTGTCCTACCGTGGGACTTGGCTGTAATTGTCCTACCTTCATCACATCTTCCCCGTTTATCTTCAGCATGGAAGCAGAAATCGGGTCTTGCGAAACCTTTTCAATTAGGTATTGCCAATGGCGCAGTTTGTAGGGCACGGCTTTCGGGACACCAGAACCAATACGGTCTGCCATGCGCACCTTCAGAAGGTCGCCAATATGCTCTGGTCCAAGATTGCGAATTAAACGGCGAACCGAAGATTCGGTTACTTCGTCCACGTTGTAATAAAACATGTGATAGCGGATAAGCCGCGTAATCTTCTCCGCGTCTTTTTTGGGAAATTTCAACCGGTTCAAGATGTCTCGCGCCATATTCGCTCCCACCACTTCATGGTTGTAAAACGTGCAATTTTGCCCTTCGCCCTGTTTCACGCGCGGCTTTCCCGCGTCGTGCAATAAAGAAGCCAAGCGCACCTGCAAGCTCCATTGTTGTTGGACAGCATACTTGAGCGAATACAAATTATGCTCCCATACGTCATATTTATGGTGTTTGTTCTGACCCACCCCGCATCCCTCCTCCAATTCCGGCATGATATATCGCAGGAGCTTGAGTTCGCGCAGTAACTCTATTCCTTCCACCGCGCGCTCTGCCATGATCATCTTTGCCAGTTCATCTCGGATGCGTTCGCCTGAAATTTCCCCAAGCAATCCCGCGTGTTCCTGAATAGCAAGTTTTGTTGCCGGTTCAATCTCAAAATCCAGCGCTGTTGCAAATCGCGCGGCTCTCATCATACGCAACGCATCCTCCTGAAATCGTTCGGCTGGCATACCAACCGCACAGACCAAGCGTTTCTCCAAATCCTTCTGCCCTTCAAAAGGATCCACAATCTTCTCTTTCCCGTCTGAAGTTTGCGCCAATGCGATCGCGTTCATCGTAAAATCCCGCCGGCTTAAATCTTCCTCCAGTGTCTCTGCGTATTTCACCTCTTCTGGGCGCCTGCGATCTCGATAATTCACGTCCGCGCGATATGTCGTAACTTCAATCTCCTTCAACTTCTCTTCTTCGCTCCCTGTCTGCACTGTTACGGTAAAAAAGCGGTTTTCGTAGAAGCTCTGCAAAAAAATCTTTTGAATTTCCTCTGGTCGCGCGTTTGTGGTTACATCCCAATCCTCCGGAGTTCTCCCCAAAAGCAAATCCCGCACGCACCCACCAACGATAAACGCCTCAAATCCGGCATCCTGAAGCCCTTGAAGCACACCACTGACTTCACGAGGGATTTGCTTGGCTGAAATAGGAGATGCTGGACTAGTCATCATAACTCTTGTTCGCGCGAACGAAGTGAAGAAGTCTTTATCGCCTTTATCATACGGGAAACCGTTGAATTTTTCAATGGAAAAGAGTATGCTCTATGTGGGGTCCCCGTAGCTTAATGGATAGAGTTCTGGGCTTCGGACCCAGCGGTGGGGGTTCGAATCCCTCCGGGGACACATTCTCTTCTGTAAATCTCGCAGACATGGTACATTATATGAAGCTACAACAATCTTGTAGCAAGCACATTGATAGAGGAGGAATCTCTTATGGAGGACCCGCTTTTATTTTTCAGGAACCGCCTACCTAACCGCCCTATTCATATCACACCCAGCTTATTCAGGAGGGGCATTGCCCTTGCGCAAGCACACGGGATCACTCCTAAAGAAGCTAGGGTGACCTTTCGCCTCCTGCTTCAGCAAATGACTGCCGAATGCTCCCAGCAGGAAGAGGACAAAGGCAGCGTGGTACCCCATGGATAGATAATCCTTCCAGTTAGTTGGCGCACGACCTTCGGGTACGGCGCCTTTTTTACAAAAAAATTTGTTTTTGAACCTCTTACAACCAAATTCATACGCAAAGCGAAGCTTTCTTTACTTTCTCTTTATTTGCGTCCATACGCATTCACGCTATACTAAATACAATGCGTAAAAAAATATTCTTCTTAGCGTTTAGTATCATAGCGATTGCGTTTTTGCTTGCTCCCGCAGGCGCAAATGCTCAAATTATTCCTTGCGGCAATATCGAAGCCGGACAACCTATATGCAACTTATGTCATGCATTTGAATTGTTGCACAACATTATTGAATTTCTTTTAATTCCAGGATCCCTTAATTCCGGAGTAGCATTTGTTCTCTTACTTGCAACGTTTTTGATTGTTTGGGGCGGTTTTAAGATATTTCTTTCCGCAGGAGACCCGACCAAACTTCAAAGCGGCAAACAGATTCTTACCTCAACCCTCATCGGCCTTTTGATTATTTACGGTTCGTGGGTTGCGATCAATCTCGTGCTTGGGTTTGTGGGCGTGGCATCTTGGAGCGGGCTAGGCAAATGGATGGAAATTAAATGCGACGTGGAAGCAAGCTTTTTCTCGCCACCGCCAATTGTAGGAATTCCAGAACCTGTCGCTCTTCCGCCTCTGCCGCCAGGCCCCGAACCTCCGACACCCGAAGAACGCCCGCCCATCATCGCGTGCAAAAGCGGATTGGTGCAAGACGATTTTGGCTCTCTTCTTTCCGGCGCGCGCGTGCAGTCATGCGTGGGGCCGGCAACCTACGCAACAGCTCCAGATTTATGCGCGTCAGATTCCCATATTGGAGATATTGTGTCGGATGCCGGCCTCGGGACAATCTTAAGCAGAGAAATTCCTCCGCCCTATCCCCATGTTGATAAAGGAGGGCTGGAACCCGGATCCTGGTGGCTTTATGTAAATGCAGAATTTGCCGGAAACGACTACTGCCCAAGCGGAATTCATACCGTACAAGCAAGCAGAACACACATCCAAGAAGCTTGTTTCCAGTTGGAAACCGAAGAATATTGCGAAGAACATTGTAGTGAGTCCTCCTGCGACGAAGAAGGATCCTGCTCTGAATCTTGCCATGATGTTTGCTGGAAATATTGCCCTCTTGATCCTTGTTCCATCAAAGCTAACGCAACCCAAAATACTCTGCGCGTTTCTTACGGCGGAAAAGAAATTTACAAGGATGACGAAGGAATCATTAAAACCTCCTTGATTCTCTACAATAAAGAGACTTACATGACTAAATACGCCGTGCTTCGTCCGCAAACGGATTTACTCGACGGCGCGATTTGTATTTCTGCTGTACCCTCCCGATAATCTTGAACAAGTTCTCACTTTTGGGTATACTCAAGACGTCAACTTGCCCTGCTAGCTCAATGGTAGAGCAGCGGCCTCTTAAGCCGTTGGTTGTAGGTTCGAGTCCTACGCGGGGCACCAATATCAAACTTTCAGATTTTTCCCCGACTAATTCGGCGGCGCAACGCGCCGCCTCATACGGCAAAATGGGGTTTCCGCGCGCTTCGCGCGCGGCCAAGCGGAGGTCCGAAATCCCTTGCGATTTTAAGTATTTACTTTGCCCAATTAAAAACTAACAACATAAATTTATGAACAACAATAAATTTTTTCTATACGCCCGCAAATCAACAGATGTTGAGGATAAACAAGTTTTGAGTATTGAAGCCCAGATCACAGAATTGCGCGCCTTTGGCAAACAAAACAATCTCAACATTATTGAGGAGTTAGTGGAAAAACAATCAGCCAAAAT
>MHTV01000016.1 GCA_001823215.1 Candidatus Wildermuthbacteria bacterium RIFCSPHIGHO2_02_FULL_45_25
CCAAAGACGAAAACCTGAAAAAAGGACTTGGTGGCTCATTCAGTTACTACGAACTCGGCAAGCCGATTGATACCGAAAGGATTTTGAAAGGAAAGGACTTGCCGACTTATGCCGAGATGGCGCGCTATATTTTCTATACTGCCACCGGCGAAGAATTTAACGAAAAGAAAGTCAACGAAAAAACCGGTTTTATCGGCGAAAGCAAGGAATATCAAGTGTATTTGCTCTACAAGCCGGATATGGAATATCTGAAATCCACCGCGCTGACTTTGGAGCGCGCCGAAACCCTCGGCAAACCTGCGGGGAAAAAGCGTCTCGTATTCGCGCCGGCAAAGTATCTGGATCAAGAACATCTTTTGCGTTACAACATTGATTTTGCGCAACTCCCGTTTGAGATTTATCAAAAGCAATAGATATGGAACTGAAGGATTTAAAACTGCAAAATCTGGGTATAACCGCCGAAAAATTCGGGAGAATTCTCGCAATCGTTGATTTTGGCAATGTAACTTATTGGTATCATAAAGACAGAGTTGGGCCCGATGCGGCACCACTCAAAGAAAATCAGCGGCTGATTGCTGATCTTGAGAAATTATATTCTTTCACCAACGACTTCGCTTATCAAGCAAGATTTTATTATGGGTGGCATCCGCGCCTGCCGAATTCTCAGCACATAGTTGTGAAGGCGGATAAGTTGGGCTTTATAAAAAATACTAAACAGATTCAATACATTAGGCATTATCTTTCTGAAAACGAGCAAACCAAAGACGGGGCTTTCATACAAACTGATGCCGGTGGGTCGTATATAAAAATACCAAAATGCAATTTTGATGTTGAAATTGCCATTGACTCAATGCGGCTTATGAAGGATTACGATACACTTTGCTTATTTTCCGGCGATAGTGATTTTGCGCGGCTCGCGCATTTTATTAAAAAAAGAGGGAAAAAAGTAATAGTGATAGCATCCGGACAAATTTATCATGAGCTCAAAAAAGCCGCCGACTTGTATATTAACGCTCAACAAATAAAGGCGTATGTGGTTTCCATAAAAGAAGCCACGCCCCCGAAGGGGCGTGGCGTGGATTTCGGATCCGCCACCGGCGGACAGGGAGGTTTTACCCTCAATTAGAGTTTAGCACACCTAATCATTAAAATCAATAGTTATCCACAGGCCAATAAAAATACCATGGAACTAAAAGATTTTCAGAAAACATCGCTTGAGCGGATAAAGAAATATCTTGAACTTGTCCGCAAAGAGCAGGATAAAGGTAACGCGCGCCATGCAAGCGAAGACGCGTGGCGGGAAGTAGAAAAAGTTTTTTCTTTGGGACAATACCATGAACGGCGCAACGGCATAGACCAAGATGTGCCGAATTTTGTTTTGAAAATACCAACCGGCGGCGGAAAAACATTTTTGGCCGTAAAAACGCTTGATGTCGTGAACGAAGTTTTAAGAAAAAAACGGACAGGGCTTGTTTTGTGGGTAGTGCCGACAACATCAATTTATCGGCAGACCGTGCGCGCCTTGAAGGACAGAAATCATCCTTATCGCCAACATCTTGATATAGCCAGCGGTGGCAGGACTTTGATTTTAGAAAAATATCAAGGAAAAATTGACCGCTTTACCCCACTTGATGTGGAAGAAAATTTGGTTGTGTACGTGCTTATGTTGCAATCGGCTGCGCGCAATATGCTGCTGCAAAAGGATTTGCGCATTTTTGCCGATAGTGGAGGCTTTACGGAATTTTTTCCGCCGGAAGATCGGCTTGACCAGCACGAAAAACTGATGGAAAAATATCCGAATTTGGAAACATTCAACGAAGCCGGCGGCATTTGGAAAAGACAGATAAAAACTTCACTTGGAAATTCCTTGCGTTTGCTTAGCCCGGTTGTGATTTTGGATGAAAGCCAAAAGGCGTATTCGGCAAACGCGCAAAGAACTATTTTTGGATTTAATCCATCAGTGGTGATTGAACTTTCCGCAACACCACCGGAAGGCAGCAATGTTTTAGTGAATATTACCGGAAGGCAGGTGAATGATGAAGAAATGATCAAACTCGACCTTCATGTTACGCGCAAAGGAAGTTTGGCGTGGAAAGATACATTATGGGCAAGCGTGAAAAAACGGGAAGAACTGGAAAAAGAAGCCGTCAAAAATGAACAAAATACCGGAATGTATATTCGGCCGATTTGTTTGGTGCGCACGGAGAGGATTGGCAGAGAACAGCAGGGAAAGGGATTTATTCATTCTAACGATGCGCGAAATGAATTGATTAACGGCGGAATACCTGCGGAATATATTGCCATCAAGACAAGCGAAGAAGACGAACTCAAAGAAATAGACGATATTGGCGGGTTGATGTCGCGAGATTGTCCGGTGCGCTACATTATTACCAAGCAAGCGTTGCAGGAGGGTTGGGATTGCGCGTTTGCCTATGTGCTTGCCGTGCTTGATAAAACGCACTCAAAAACCGCATTAACGCAACTTGTCGGGAGAATACTGCGCCAGCCGTACGCGAAAAAGACCGGCGTAACATTACTCAATGAGAGTTATGTGTTTGCTTTTCGCGAAGAAGCAGGCGAATTGCTCCAAGGGATACGAAAAGCGTTTGAGGGCGAAGGCCTCGGCGATTTGCGCACGCATATCTCGGTGGATGAAGGACTAGGCGGGTATAAAAAAGATTTTGAGCCAAAAGAGTACACGGTTCGCAAGCGATTTGAAAAGGTGGCTAAACAGATAATCCTGCCGTTTTTTTCTATCAATGATCGTGGCAAATGGCGCAAGGTAAGTTATGAAATGGATATTTTAAGACGAATAGATTGGAATGCGATCACATTAGATGTTGTTTATTCAATGTCTTTGACTGGGCGCGCAGTTCGCGATGACGAATATGTCGCTCAACTATCCGATGATGTGCGCGAAGTAATAAAGGGGAAAAAGGTGGCGCAAAAGGAATCCGGCGGAATTGTCATTGATAGCATTTTTATGACCCAGCAATTGGGCGACGTCGTTCCAAATCCGTGGCAGGCATTTCGTTTTGCCGAGATGATTCTATCGGAAATGGCATCGCGCCATAAAATTGAGCTTGTGAGCGAAAATTTCTCTTTCATTATTGAAGAAGCCAAGCGCATCATATCTCTACAGCGAGATGCATTGGCAGAAAACTTTTTCAATGAATTGCTTGGTCAGGGCAAAATTCGCTTTATGGTAGTGAGCAGAGATATTGGATTCAAATTGCCTAAAAAGATTAGCGTGCCAGCAAATACCGAATACTTGCGCCGCCCCGACGGAAGTCCGATGCAAATGAGTTTGTTTGAGTTTGTAGCGAAAGATTCATTCACCGAAGGGCTGGAAAAACCGGTGGCGTATTTTTTGGACGACCAAAGCCGATTATTTTTTTGGTATCGCAACGAGGTAAAGCATGATTACGGCATTCAAGCGTGGAAGAAAGGAAAGATATATCCGGATTTTATTTTCACCGTAACAGATGAAAAAAATAAGGACAAGGTGAATAAGGTTTATATTGTAGAAACGAAGGGCGATCAATTGGTTGGAAACCTCGATACAAAATACAAGGAGTCCGTGTTTGATGTATGCAATCGCTATGCCAAGAAAATGCCGATAGACGCGCTTGATTTTGCCATGAAAGAACGCGAGATTGAATATGAGGTGATTTATGGTTCGGAGTGGGAAAAGAAGTTGAGCGAGTTATTCGCGGAGAAAAAATGAGCGAGGCGGCTTCTTTGGTTCAGTTCAAAGTAGGTTCGGATTCCGTCAAATAAATACACTAAAAAATGAAAAAAGGATTAAGCAACTTTTATTGTATTATTAGTTTGACCTTTGTATTTGGCTTGCCGGCGGTCATTCAGGGCTATTTTGTTTTCGATCGCATTTCAATTCCTAATCTTCTAACCTTTGTAGTCGGGATAACGGTTATTGGCAGTATATGGGATATTTGGGCTACAAAACACGGGAAACGCGATCCTGTTTGGTTATGGCAATTTAATTTTAGGTACACTCTTGGGCTGAAACTATTTGACTTGCCAATTGAAGAATATCTTTTTTATGTGGCAAGCAGTGTATATGTGATTTTTGTATGGGAGGGAATTAAATTTGCGCTTGAGACGGGTAATCTTTTCATGTATTTTTTGCTGCCGTTTTTGGGTATTTGGTCGTTTCTCGCAGTTGTTATTCCTTATTTGATAAAAGTTAAAGAACAATAAAGAAGCTCCTTTTAGAGGAGCTTTTGGAGTTTTGGCGGGAATTTTGAAAGGATAATAGAGTAGATGGGTGTGGAAAAGATCAGGAAAGGGGAACCGAGGAATACAAGACCGATAATGCTCCATGGAGGAGGGAGCGTAACAATGAGAACAGCTCCAATTGCTAATATGAGTAAAACGACAAATAGCATGGTTAACTCCTTGTTCGGGTTGATTCTATTATACGATACAAAGGGATGAAGGGGAATTTGAGATTGTATACAGGAGATTTTTGACGGTGGGCCATTGAAGTAGACAATGCAGGCATATATGATGAGATAAAGTGGAACGAGATGGCGTTGAAGGGCAAAGAGGAGGGGTTAAGCGATGAGAAGCAATGGAAAGAAGATAGAACCAAGCGAAGTATATCGCGCGATATGCGAGTGCACATGCGCGCCAGATGACTTTGCTCAAGACACACGGATTGTGGAAGTGGGAAGGAGAGTGTGGGGATTCCATATCCAGGAGTTGGAACGACATCGAGATCAGGTAAGTAAGTGGCTCTGGTTTCTTCCCCAAGAATTTCGATACAGAGAGGGAGGGGAATTCCTTGATGCTGGCTATCAAAATGACCGGACTCCATGGACGGTAAATGCGGACCGCATCGAGCACTTACTTCTCCTGGGGCAGGCAATGGGATTGGTTTCTCCCGTGCCTGGCGATGTAGATGAGGATGGGAATCCCATGCGCTATATCGTGTTTGTATGAGAATGGCAAAAAGCCGCGGAATAATGAGTATATCCGCGGCTTTTATTGTGCTAGGATGCGAATATGAGCAAAAGTACATAACCAAAGCGGCGCCATAAGGCACCGCTTTGGGTTTGTTTACTCTTGTTGTTCTGTTACCCTTCCAGAATGTAGATATTCGCGGGTTTAACACCGAATTTTCGAGCCTCCCAAGTGCTTGAAAACCAAATATCAATGTTTTGAGTCATGCGAGGGTGCATTCGGTCTTCCACTACGAAGATGCGGTCTCCATAGATAGAAGGAATTTGAATCTTTGTTCCGAGCGGCAAAAGGTTTGTCGCTACAATGCCGTCGCGCACGTATTTTCCGGAAGCGGTGATAAACGGTGTGTCATCCGTTTGATCGGGCGTGGAAGAATACGCAGTTACGATTACTCGCATGGAATGAGTTACTTTCTGGGGCCCTACGGGAGAGGCCGTGGGCAGAAGGGAAATTCCTTGCACACTGGCGAGCTGTCCTTTCATATTCGAAATATCCTCGGCCGTTTTGGCTGATACAAGCATATTTGGATTAAACTCCTGGGCGGGTACTACCCCGCTTAAAGGAATCATAGCCGCAAGAGCAATGGCCGCAAATTTGAGTGATTTCATAGGATTTTGGGTACTTAAAAATCCCTTACGGGATTGTATATAGTATATAGTGTAGAAAGGAAAAAGTCAAGGGCTAGTATAGGTTACCCCCAAATTATCCACAGTTGCGTTGTTTGACACGATATTGTCGGGTGATACAATTTGAAGTGCAACGTGTATGTTGTTTAGTAGGATAAGAACGTCCTACTATACCATATATTGACCTTTCGCTATGAAATGTCCAATTTGTAAAGAGGAGACGAAAGTGACAAACTCCCGAAATGCCGACCAAGGCAAGGCTATTAAACGGCGCCGTATATGCGCGGGATGCGGCAGAAGGTTTACTACCTACGAGAGGGTAGAACTTCTTGGGTTGCAAGTACTCAAGAGAAGCGGGTCCAGGGAGCCATATATGCGAAGGAAGCTTGAATTGGGTATCAGGAAAGCATTGGAGAAACGTCCATTTAGCGAGGAACAGTTTCAGCGCTTATTGTCTCTAGTTGAAAGCGAGGTTTTTAATCTCGAAAAAGATGTTGTGCCTTCAGAACAGATCGGCCAGATTGTTCTTTCGCATCTCAAGGAGTTCGATAAAGTGGCATATTTGCGTTTTGCATCGGTATATCGCAATTTCCGAACGCCCAAGGCGTTTGAGAAAGAAATTCAAAAACTTGATCAAAATGTTCCGCGGGCCAAACAACATTAGCCGACGGCGTACTATAATTACTAATTTCCCTTTATTTTATGAGAGTCGATTCCACCCGCAAAGAGCAAGTGAATAAGTCTTTTTCAGAGAATGCCTTAACGATGATGAAGAAGAGGTACTTTATGCAGTATGATGAGGGAGGTCAGGAAACGCCGGGTGATATGTTTGAGCGGGTGGCGAATGCGTTAGCTCAAGTCGAAAGAGAATATGGACGGGACGAAGCATTTATTGAGCAAACAGCCAAAGATTTTTTTGAAATTATGGCAAGCAAGCAGTACACGCCTGCGGGGCGCACTCTTACCAACGCGGGAAGCTCCACTCCTTTGATTGCCAACTGCATCGTTTTGCGAATTCAAGACTCTATGGAGAGTATTTTTCAGACGCTCAAAGAGGCCGCATTGCTTCAACAGGCAGGTTGCGGGCTTGGGTTTGATTTGTCTGAAATGCGCCCGGCAAATTTTCCCACAAAGAAATCTCGGGGATCAGCTTCGGGCCCGGTGTCTTTCTTGAAAGTATACAACGCGGCGTTTGGCACTATTAAGCAACAAGGACGTCATGGAGCAAATATGGCGATGATTCGCGTGGATCATCCCGATGTGCTTGATTTTATTTCTGCGAAAACCGTGGAAGGGGAAATTCAAAATTTTAATATCTCGGTTACGGTTACCGATGAATTTATGGAGCAGTTGGAGAAAAATCCCAATGCCCAATGGTATTGCACATTTAAGGGTAACAAATACAAGCCCCGAAAAGTGCTTCGCCATCCCAACGGAGCGGTCTATGATTCTCAAGAGGTGGACATCACAGTGAAAGAGCTTTTTGATATTTTGGTGGAACATGCGTGGTTGAACGGCGAGCCGGGGATTGCTTTTATTGACACGATTAATCGTACTAATCCGCTTCCTGGATTGGGGCCGATTGCGGCATCGAATCCATGCGGGGAACAATTTTTGCATGCGTATGACAACTGCAATCTGGGGTCCATCAATCTTGCGAAATTCGTGAAAGACAAAGAAATTGATTGGGATAGGTTGGAATATGTCACGAAAAGCGCCGTACGTCTTATGGATAACGTGATTGATCGCTTTGATTTTCCCGTTCCCCATGTAACGGAATTGGCAAAGAAGAATCGGCGAATTGGGTTGGGAATTATGGGATTTGCGGATATGCTCTATCAATTGGGTATTCGGTATGATTCTGCGGAGGGAATTCAGATGGCAGAAAAAGTCATGGGATTTATTCAAGAGAAATCCCATCAAATGTCAGAGCAGTTGGCATTGGAAAAGGGCGCGTTTCCCAATCATGAGTTGAGCGTGTATAAGAATCAGGGAATTCGCAGAAGAAATGCCGCATTGACGACCGTAGCTCCCACGGGGTCTATCTCTATGATGATGGATTGCTCTTCTGGGATTGAACCCAATTTCGCGTTGGCTTATATCAAGCAGGATAAAGATGGGGTGCAGTACAAGTATTTCAACCAGTATTTCCAGGAAGAACTCATCAAGCGCAATTTTACCGAAGACCAGCAAAAAGAAATTATGAATGTGGTTTTGGAGACTGGGAGTATTCAGGGAATCGAATGGCTTGCGAAGGACTTGAAAGATACGTTTGTGGTAGCAATGGATATTTCCGGCAAGAACCACATGTTGATGCAGGCGGCATTCCAGCGAAATGTGGACAATTCGATTTCAAAAACTATCAATTTTCCAAATTCAGCGACAAGAGAGGATGTTGCCGACAGCTTTATTTCCGCATGGAAATTGGGATGTAAGAGCTGCACGGTGTATCGGGACGGAAGCCGCGAGATCCAAATTTTGAACGTGGGAAGCGCCGAAAAGATTGTTTCAACTGTGGAGAGGCCGGGATCTAAAACTACGGTGGAAACAACCAGTACGGTAACCGTGAAAGCGACCAGCGAACTATTGAAGGTAAGTCCGCGCAAGCGTCCAGACGTGATGGCAGGCAAGACGTACAAGACAAAAACAGGTTACGGCAGTTTGTATGTTACGGTGAATGATGACGAGCGAGGCATTCCGTTTGAAGTATTCGCAACCATCGGAAAAGCAGGCGGATTCTTCCAGGAGCAGGCAGAAGCAATTTGCCGATTGGCATCTCTTGCTTTGAGAGCGAATATCGAAGCAGGTGAAGTTGTAGGCCATTTGAAGGGTATTCGCGGACCGCATCCGGTATTTACCGAAAAAGGAACGATTCTGTCGCTTCCAGATGCCATTGGGCGAATACTTGAGGAGCATGTTACGAGCATGAAGGAAATTGAGGATTTGCTTGCTAAGCCGGAGAAACAAGAAGCATTGCCTTTCGCGCAGGAGAAAACTATGGCGGAGTTCGGATTCATGCCCGGATGCCCGGAATGCGGAATGGCATTGGTCATGGCAGAAGGGTGTATTAGCTGCAAGGATTGCGGATTCAGTCGTTGCTCATAAATGTTAAATCGTAAATCTTCTGATGATCATTGTATTCACGGGAAATGGGAAAGGGAAAACAACAGCTTCTTTAGGACAGATGATGCGTTTAGTAGGGCAAGATCGCAAGGCAATTATGTTTCAGTTTATCAAAGGGCCTTGGATTTCAGGCGAGGATAAGTTTTTGGAAAAAAATTCGCAATTCAAAGGAACATGGGAAATTCATAAAGGAGGGAAAGGATTTGTGGGTATCCTTGGGGATACCCTTCCTTTTCAAGAGCATAAAGAAGCAGCTCAAGAGACCTTGAAAAATGCCAAGAATGCGATACAATCTGGAACATGGGATTTGATTGTGTTAGACGAGGTGAATGTAGCTGTTGATCTTACACTCATTGAAGCTCCACGGGTTATGGAAATGTTGCAAGATTTGCCCATGGAACGATTTGTAATCTTGAGCGGACGAAACGCGCCGCAGGAATTTATTGACCGGGCGGATCTGGCGACTGAAATGCGGGAATTGAAGCATCCCTATCAGAATGGAGAGCTGGCGTTGAAAGGAGTGGAGTTTTAGAAACGATTTTTGAGGATATGACAAAAAAACAGATACTGATATTTCTTATAGGAGCAAGCGTGGCAAGTGTAGTGTTGCGATTGCTTCCGCATCCTGCCAATGTTACGCCTATGGCAGCATTGGCGTTGTTTTCTGGTGTATATGGGACAAAAGTTTCCAAATGGGTGTTGGCTTTGCCGATTGTGCTCATGGCGGGTACAGACCTTATTGTCGGAACGTATCACTGGCAGGTAATGATTGCGGTATACGCGAGTTTTCTTGCGATTGCGGGAATTGGTTTGCTGGTACAAAGAATGAAAAATGTTGGCACCATTACTTTGGGAACATTGGGAGGAACACTGCTATTTTTCTTGGCAACTAACGCCGCGGTATGGGCGTTTTCCGGTATGTACCAACTGAATCTCGCCGGGCTCATGCTTTCTTACGCCATGGCAATTCCGTTCTTGAAACTTTCTTTGGTTGGAGATTTGTTTTACACCGCAGTGTTCTTTGGAATGTATGAATTTCTGAAAAATTATGGAGTATTTCGATTGGTACAACGAATCTAGCAAGAATGCTTGGAATAATGAAAAGATAGTCAAAATTATTGATACAAACATTCCACAGAGTCAGAACGAATTAATTACGAATCATCCAGTATTGTTAGCGCCAAAAAGTAGTACTGAAAGAAGAAAGCATCAATTTTCTAGTTCTGGCGCAGAATTCAATTTTGCTTTACCATATCTGAATGGTTTTGTAACTGAATTTTCTCAGGGAACAATTAAATGTCTTTATGTCACAGAAGGGGAAACTTTTTTCAGCAATGGACAATTAATAACCAAGACAAAAAATCCTGATTTTCAAGACTCCGGATATTCTTGGGAGGGTATTCAAGGGCAAGAGTCTATTAAAAGTATCACAGAAATCCACACTTCTCCCTACTATGGAATAATCTCTGCCGCAACAATTGGTTTCTATGATGAAATTGGAGCTGTAGCTACAACGTCTGAAGGAGAAGTGATGTTATGCTTTCGGACTGCTGCGGAAAAGTGTGTCGATTTGAATTTGTGGCTTTTAATGATTGAGAATCCGCAATTCCTTGCTGTGAGTAATGATACGAGTCTTTTGCGTAGTTGTGCGGTTAGTTCTCGTTTCGCATTTTCTCCTTTTCGGGAGGATTGGGCACAATCCTTGGCAAGACAGGGTGCATGTGTTATAAGAAATTGTAAGTTAACGAAACAATTTTATGGCGGAACAACAACCACAACAGATTCAAATTAAAGCGACTGATGAGGATTTGAAGGGTAAGTATGCGAATATGATGCAGGTAACGCATACGCAGGAAGAATTTATCTTGGATTTCTTTTTGGTAGTGCCGCCTCAAGGCGCACTTACGAGCCGCGTGGTGATGAGCCCGAGGCATCTCAAACGCATGGTGCAGGCGCTGCAAGAAAATGTGCAGAAATACGAAGATAAATTCGGCAAGATTGAGAAATCTGAAGCTCTGGAAGCAAAGGTGGGGTTTTAGTCTTCTGCCGATGGAGATAACCTGCTTTGGCGAGTTATTCTTGTTTTCGTGGGAAAAATATGCTAAAGAATGGCTAGCGCAAAGGGTGAGGAATCCTCGTCAAAGGAGCGTATGGACAGCTTATTTTCAATCCCTGAAGGATTGTTTACTGCTCTTGAAATAGGGGCGGTGCTATTCTTCTGGGGTATATTATTTCTTCCTGGCATCTCTGACTTTTTCAAGAGGAGAAAAGCAAGAAAGGCCAAAAGCGCACATCAAGGACAAGGAACATTACAAGAGGGAGCAGTCGTATGATTGCTCCCGTTTGTTTTTCCAACTTTGAATTACGAAACTAGCACATATAAGGTTCAGAGAACGTTGGGAGCGCGACTGGCGCGAGCCCCTCACCGCAAGGTGGAAGGGGGAGCATCAGGAATTTTTCAGCAGAAACATATCCGTGTTCTCAAAGCATCATATGTACTGGTTTCGTAATTCAGCATTATTCCCACTCCACAGTTCCGGGCGGCTTGGATGTGATATCGTACAATACGCGGGCAACCCCATGAACCTCATTGGTAATACGTTCTGAAACATGAGCTAAAAATTTATGGGGAAGGGGAGCCCATTGGTACGTCATGACATCCGAACTGATAATTGCTTTCACTACGATAGGGTATGCGTAGTTGCGCTGATCTCCGGTTACGCCGACTGTTTTTTCGCTCAAGAGTATGGCAAAGTATTGAAAAAACTTGTTTTGCCATTTTTTGTTTTCGATTTCTTCTCTGACAATCGCATCTGCTTCCCGTAGGATATCGAGCTTTTGTTTGGTTACCTCTCCCACAACGCGGATTGCCAGTCCGGGTCCGGGGAATGGTTGTCGCCATACCGCGGACTCTGGCATTCCCAGAGCTTCTCCTAGAGCACGCACTTCGTCTTTAAACAAATCGCGTAATGGTTCCAAAAGGGTAAGATTGAGGCGTTTGGGAAGCCCGCCGACATTATGATGGGATTTGATGGCATGAGTCTTTTTCCCTGTGTCGGTTCGAGCGGATTCCACGACATCAGAATGAATCGTGCCTTGAGCTAAGAATATGGGTTTGGGCTTGATTGCATTGGCTGATTTTTCAAATACACGGATAAATTCCTTTCCAATGATTTTTCGTTTTGTTTCTCCGAATGTGGCACCCTTTAATGCGCGTAAAAATTGAGTTTCCGCGTGTATGTATGTTATGTTCAATCCGAGGTTTTTAAGCAAATTCAATGCTTGCTTGGGCTCATTCTTGCGCAGAGTTCCGGAATTCACAAAAATGCAGGTGAGCTGATCGCCGATGGCTTTCGCGATAAGGGCCGCCACAACCGAAGAATCTACGCCTCCGGAAACCGCGCAGATAACATGTTGGTTGCCTACTTTATTGCGTATCTCTTGCACTTTGCGATCAATAAGATTGCTGATGCTTTGCGATGGCGCGTACTCGCAGATATGAATCACAAAATTTTTAAGAATGTCGTTTCCATGCTGTGTATGCTCCACTTCGGGATGAAACTGAATGCCAAAGAGTTTTTTTGCAGGATGCGATATGGCGGCATCTGGGGAGTTGGCAGTAGTCGCGCTTCTGATAAACCCTTTGGGGAGTTTGGTAACATAATCTCCATGGGACATCCAGACGGTAAACTGTTTTGGCAAACCGTGAAAAATTCCTTTAGGATGAGTAATCGAAATTCGAGACGATCCGTATTCTCTTTTGTCAGATTTCTCGACCAATCCGCCCAGCATCTGCGCCATCAATTGCATGCCATAGCAAATGCCGAGCACGGGAATTCCCAGATCGAAGACCTTTACGGATAAGGTGGCGGCTCCTTTCTTATAGACTGAATCCGGGCCACCAGAAAGGATGATCCCTTTTGCTTGCCGCAGAGTTGAGAGCGAAGTATCATGCGGCAAAAGTTTTGCCGCGATGCCAATGCTGCGGAGCCGCCGCAAAATAAGGGTGGAATACTGGGAGCCAAAATCGAGGATAATAATATCGGTGTCTTTACTTGATGAATGTGGCATCGAAGGCATTTTTTTGCAGTGTTTCAATTTCCTTTGCGGTAAAAATCTGCTCGTCCAAGAGGAAGTTAAATTCTTTCCAGAGATTGGTGCCGTGCATTTCAGGTCCGTCGGTGTTAATCGTCAACAAGACACCCGCGTCAAAAAGCGTGCGGTAAATTTCCCGCATTTCTTTTACGTTCGGTATGACTTTGATATTCAAGTTTGATGTGGGGCAAAGCTCCAGGGCAATGCGTTTGTCGAGAAGTTTGCGGATAAGTTTTTTATCCTTCCATGCGAGAAAGCCATGGCCGATGCGATGGGGCTCGATTTTAT
Source organism: Candidatus Wildermuthbacteria bacterium RIFCSPHIGHO2_02_FULL_45_25 (assembly GCA_001823215.1). GTDB lineage: Bacteria > Patescibacteriota > Minisyncoccia > Minisyncoccales > UBA10102 > O2-12-FULL-45-9. Next base: position 13,119 of record MHTV01000016.1, read on the forward strand.
CCACCACAAGTTTCATTTCTTTGGATTGCTCTTCTCCTTCTTCTCCTGTATGAATGGTAACTCCCAGTCCCTTTTGTTTTGCTTCCCGGAAGAGATCCACATACTCCTTCATCTGAAACGCTTTGGAAGGGGGACCGGCCAAATCAATTCCCGCCACGCCTCGTTTTTGATATTTGAGAGCTTTCTGATAAAGAATCTCATTTAAGCGAAAAGGGAACGTGCGGTCAAGCATGATGAGCAGTCCCGCGCGGATTTCCTCGTATTCCAGCAGGGCTTTTTCCATGCCCCGGATGGTTGCCATGATAATATGATCGAGATCTTGTTCTCCGCTTCGATTCCGTTTCATGGGGTTGAAGCGCAATTCGTGGAGCACGATGTGATTTGCCCGATACGCGCCGCCAAGCGTTTCGTGCACTGCCGGTTCCAACGCGAGGGGAGAGGATTGAATAAGTTCCGTCCAGTGGTACTTGGTGTTGTCTAATACTTTCATGCCGCGAATCCGATCATGTTCGCTAATGGTTACCATGCGTTCAAATTCCCAGTAGTCCTTGGTCGGCAAGCGAATGCCTTGATCATGCGCGATAGTCCACAAAATAGCAGGATCAACAGCACCGCCTAGATGCGTGTGCAGTTCAGCCAAAGGAATATGCGAATGGTGATAATGAATGTGAAGTTCTGCTGTGGCATTCATAATGAGCTTTTGTAATTAGGCGCTTCTTTGGAGATGACAATCGAATGCGGATGGCTTTCGGCTCGACCCGCCTGGGTAATCCGGATAAATTCAGCTCGGTCTTGAAGTTCTTGTATAGTGGCGGCTCCAACATATCCCATGCCGGCTCGCAATCCTCCTTGAATTTGGAACAGCACGTTAGCCACTGGCCCCTTATAAGGAGTAAGAGCTTCCACGCCTTCGGGCACATATTTTTTTGCTTCCTTGGATTGTGCGTAGCGATCTGCGCTTCCTGTTTTCATGGCTCCCTCTGATCCCATGCCTCGATACTGCTTGTATCGGTTTTTGCCAACTTGAACGATTTTTCCCGGAGTTTCTTTTGTGCCAGCAAGCATGGAACCCAACATGACAGACTCGGCGCCCGCGGCCAATGCCTTGACGATATCTCCGGAATATCGAATTCCGCCGTCCGCGATTACGGGAATTTTCTTGATGCTTGCTATTTTTGCCACTTCCATGATGGCAGTGAGTTGAGGAACTCCCACGCCACTCATAATTCTGGTAGTACAAATGGATCCCGGGCCAATACCGACCTTCAAAGCGTCAGCGTAGGGGAGAAGGGCTTTTGCCGCGGCAGTGGTCGCGATATTGCCGACAATTAAATCCGCATTGAGCGTTTTCTTGAGTTTTCTTACGTTTTCAACGATAAATTGCTTGTGGGCGTGCGCGCAGTCAAAGGAAATAACATCAGCTCCGGCTTCATCCAAGGCCTGTGCGCGTTCCAGATCATTTGGCCCGATTCCGGCTCCCACCGGCAGATTCCCCACGACTTTCTTTGCTTTTTTTACCATTGCCACTTGTTGGTCAATGGTGCAATTGCGATGAATAATTCCAATGCCCCCTTCTTTTGCCATTGCGATGGCCATTTCAGTTTCTGTTACCGTATCCATAATTGCCGAAGATACAGGCAAGGAAAGCGTGAGATGTTTGGTAAATCGCGAAACAAAGACTATGTTCTCTTGGCGAACATTGGATTCTTGGGGTATCAGCAATACGTCATCAAACGTGAGGCCAAGCGGAATTGATCTCATAACGGACCCAAATGGAAAAAAGTTATATGGTATAGATTGTAAAACGAGATGCGTAGTTGTGCAAGTGTATAAACTCAAAATCGGCCGCAGAGCGGGTTTTGAGCGTTTGGTTTCAGAACAAATCTGACCGGGAAAAGATCAAGCAGACGGAGTGGGCGGAAATGAATAGGATATTGCGATAAGACTCTATCCTCAAATCTTTAGGGGATTTCGTTGACAAACTTTCCTTGCAAACTATCCCAGTAGTATATCTGTTCAAACGTTTCCTTGGTATGCTTGCCTTTACATTCTGTAATGTAACATGTTGATTCCTCTTCCGGCGCGCAAATTTCATGCTCTCCTTCATAGACAA
>MHTV01000017.1 GCA_001823215.1 Candidatus Wildermuthbacteria bacterium RIFCSPHIGHO2_02_FULL_45_25
AATTTGGCCGTGCTTCTTTCCGTTTTGATGTCGCTTAAACAAAGATTCCAATCCAACTTCTTTGCAGAGTATTTGAGGGTGTGAGGGGTTACACTGTGTTGGTAGATAAAAAAACGCCTGCGGAATTATTTCGCAGGCGTTAAGGTCACGGGACAATTGTTTTAGTCCGGAGTGACCGGTTGTTTTGATTTGCCGGACTTGGAACGGTAATATTCGTAGAGTAGCCAGTATGCGAGATACAAGGCATTCCCCACGAGGACGTTGAATGTAAGGCCAATGTTTTTCAGCCACCATAGCTGGTTGCTAATACCTCCTTCCAGCATCACGTGGAACCAAAACACTAGAATGAGACTATTCCCAAACACTCCTTTGAGGAAAAATGCTCTGGGATAGCCAGTATTGGACCCCTGAAGGGTGGTACGAATGGTGCTGATGTCCAGCAGAATCCATCTCAATACAATGAGAGTAGCAACTGTGGCGGTGATGGTTTCGAGTATCCATCCCCATCCAAAGGTTGAGGAATCTGCGTAACGGATTGCCGCAGTTCCTATCCCTAGCAAAAGAGCAAAGCAACCAGCCCCAACGCCCGCTACCCATTCAGGGTAGCTAAGTCTCAAATGGCGATGGAATGCAATGCCGATTTGCCAGGCAATGATTGCGAGCAAAGGAAGCTGGAGTAAGAACCACCAGATGGTTACCCCTCCAAACATCCAGATGCCGATATTGAGGGCGACCAACATAAACCAGTGGATGAAGTCATACATCCTGGCTTGGATGTTGATTTGTTGACCCCGGGAGATTGCATACAACAAGTCTATTTGCCCTGAGATGACGGCGAGCAGAGCAATGGGAGGGAGGTAAAATGCGATCCAGTGGAATGCCTCGGAAAAACCTTGGTCTGGGACCTGCACGAGACCTCCTGCCAGGAGAATGGCAAGGAGTATCCAGTAAGAATATCCTAATGTATGCGCGAAAAGAGCCAGCATGGTATGCCTCCTTATGATTGAATGCAAGGGCATGCCCATTGTACGAATTTTGTTGATCTTGTCAATGCGTGAGAAGAAGGATAGAGTAGATTCAAGATTAAGGTACGCATATTTTATGAAAATTCAGAATCGAATAATTGGGGCAGGACAGCCGGCGTTCATTATCGCCGAATTGTCCGGAAACCATCATCAAAGCTACGAGGAAGCGGTGGAGTTGGTAAAGGCCGCGAAAGAAGCTGGAGCAGATGCGGTGAAACTGCAGACCTACACGCCAGACACCATTACGCTCAACTCCGCGAAGAAACCTTTTATCGTGGGCGGCAAAGATCAGCCGGATTCCTGGAAGGGAAACAGTTTGTACGAGCTGTATCAGACCGCATACACTCCCTGGGACTGGCAGCCAAAGCTCAAGAAACTCGCAGACGAACTGGGAATCATCTTGTTTTCCAGCCCGTTTGACGACACGGCGGTGGATTTCCTTGAGAGAGAGGTGGAGGTGCCTGCGTTCAAGGTGGCTTCTTATGAAGCGGTGCATATTCCCTTGCTTAAAAAAATTGCCAAAACAGGTAACCCCGTGATTATGTCCATTGGATTTGCTTCCTCCGAGGAAGTATCCTTAGCTGTTCAAACGCTTCGAGAGAATGGAGCTTCAGAAATCGCTATTCTCCACTGTGTAACAGGATATGCGGATGTCCCGAATGTGGACGCAATGAATTTAGCCACCATTGCGGATATTCGTGAACGTTATGGCGTGGAAGCTGGCTTCTCTGACAACAATGGAGGAGTGGAGATGCCCGTTGCAGCGGTGGTAGAAGGAGGAGCTTCTCTTATTGAGAAGCATTTGATTCTGGATCGTCAGAGCGGAGGACCGGATGCCAGATTCTCGGTGGATCCTGCTCAACTCAAACGCATAGCGCAGTTGATTCGCCGCGCGGAAGCAGGCGAGCGTGAAGCGGTTCTCCATGAGATCGGTGTGGAGCAAGTAGAGCGTGCTATGGGCAAGGTGCACTACGGCCCCGCATCTCTACAGGAAGAAGAGAATAAAGTATTTCGTCCGGATACCGTATGGGCAAAGACGGATATGAAGAAAGGGGAAAAATTTGTGCTGGGAGGCAATATCCGTGTTGCCCGTCCGACTGTCTATGGCAGTATCCGAGCGAAGGATTTTGAAAGTTTGGCTGGCAAGCGGGTTGCGCGGGATATCGAGTTTGCCGACCCGATAATGCCAGAAGATGTGGAATAAAATTCAGAAAATGAGCCGGAGCTTGAGATTTTCAAGCTCCGGCGTTCTGTTTGCAAGTTGATTTCTTTTTACCCTTGCGATACGATACAGATAATTATTTATAGATATGTGTGTTGATTAGCGTGTTGTATTCGTTAAAAAATATGGTTTTTGATCCTTCTCCCAGCGAGTGCCCTATATGTGGGACACAGAATAAATTTACATTTCTTCAGGATTTTTCACGAGAGGAGAGAACTTTTAGTTTGTATGAATGTAATGTTTGCGCGTTTCAGTTTTGGCAACCATTTCAGAGCCCAGGAGCTACGTGGTATGAAACGAGAGGAAATAATAAGATTCAGGAGATACTCAAACCAACTATTACAAGAGAATACCATAAGCGAATACTTGATCTGGCCCAAAAAGATTGGAAAGGGAAGAAAATTTTAGATGTAGGATGCGGAACAGGAGAATTTTTAGCTGAACTTCAAAAAAAAGGATGTGAAGTATGGGGAATCGATTTTGATCCTATAGCTATTCGAGTAGGCCGAAAACATTTTTTGCTGAAAAATCTTTATGCAATGCCAATTAACAAATTCTTTGAGGCAACTCCTCTTCCGATATTCGATTGCATTACCTGCTTTGAAGTTATTGAACATGTGGATAATCCGAAACAGCTCCTTTTGAATCTTGTTGCGCATATCAAACCTGCAGGGAAGATTTTTTTAAGCACACCCTCCAGAGAACGCATGGGAGCTCATCTTAATGGATGGGATTATCCTCCTAACCATCTAAGTCGCTGGAATGAGAAAGCGATTATGAATGTATGCAAATTGAGCGGGTTGAAGGTTCTCTCCATTACTTATATCGAGCAATTTCGTATTTTACTTGAATCCATGAACGCAAAATTCCATACTGGTCTGGTAAGGAGAGGCGCGAACAGCAGTCAGGGTTCCCCATCTTTAAATAGTCGTAGAATAAAAACAAGAATTTTGTATGTATTAGGGACTATAAAGGTGTATATCCTTGGAGGAATCCCAGCTTTCTGTTTGTGGATATATGGAATGAGGAGAGGAAAGAAAAATGGAGGTATGTTTATTGAGCTCGCGCTCGAATAAGTTAGGTAACTTTAAGTGATATGAATATACAGCCATATCAGATTGTAGAGGAATATCTGGGAAAGAATGCTGCGCAACTTTTTGAAAAATTGCTTTCGCAAAAACCTGAGCGCGCAAATGCAATTGTGCTTTTGCAAGGAGATCGATTTGATCGGATGGAGAAAGCGACAGCATTATTTCGATGTGGGTATGCGGATGTACTTCTTCTTACGGGCAATAATGATCTTATCGGACCTCATATTCGTCCTGGTGAAAGCAATGTTTCTTTGTCGGAGATGGTGGGTCGTTTGAAGGATATGGGGGTACCAGAGGATTCGATCGTCTTGGATGATCGGGCTTTGCATACGGGAGATCAGGCGCGTAATGTGGTAAAGATTGCGCGCGCGCGCGGGTGGAAATCTTTTATCATAGTCAGTTCTGCCTATAATGTTCTTCGAGCGTTTGAAACTTTTAAAGAAGAAGCTCAAATTCAGCATTGGCAGGGAACAATTATCATGCAACCAGTGTTGCTCCCTTGGGATCAAAATCCAGGGGGAAGGGATAAAACTGCTTTAAGAATGCTCCAGCTTGAAATGGAAAAAATAAAAGAGTATGCTCAAAAATGGATCATAAGAAGAGCAAGATCAGAAGATGCAAAAGCAGTATTTGAGATCAGAAATGATCCCTGCGCGCGCGGTAATTCTCTTCGCGCAGAGCCAATTATTTGGGAAGATCATTTGAAATGGTTTGAAGATCATTGGCAAAAGGCGGGAATGATCTTTTTCGTACTTGAACATCAATATGACGTAGTGGGATATTGTCGTTTTGTCAGAAATCCTGAAGGATATTTTGAGATTTCTATAGCTCTTTCTGCAAGTTATCAGGGAAAAGGATTAGGGCATTATCTCCTTCACGGCGGAGTAAAAGAATTTTTTTCGCAATCTCTTGATGGTGGGGAATTACAAGCCAAGGTGCGCAAAGAGAATAAAGCATCATTAACTCTTTTCGGGAGGCACAACTTTCGTATTTTTCAGGAAGATGATATGACATATAGCTTAGTCTTACACTCAAATGCGCCTCATTGTTGATTGTCAAGAAATATCCTCCGTTCTTCCACTCCTGCAGAAGGGACTACATGTGTTTGGAGAACTTAACGATCTTCCCCATGCCATCGTGCTACACTATGAAAAAACCAGACAAAGTCATTAACCGCATCATTGCGTTAAAAGTTTGAAATCAAGATGAAAACAAAAAAGATATTTCTTGCGGCAATTCATCTGTTTTTTTTGAACCCACATTTATTCTTATACCGTATTTTTCTGGAATTTCGGGCGTTTGTATGGCCGATGCCAAAGGGCACCGTTATAAAAGAAATCAAAGGCGTTCGATTTCCAATTCCTTTTGACGAAGGATTGAGAAGCGCAAGGAGCATGTATTTCGATCTTTACGAAATGGGAGTGCGTTTCTCGATGCAAAGATTTCTTCGCTGCGGGGATACCTTTATTGATGTAGGAGCGAAGATCGGGTATATAAGTGCTTTGGCGGCCGGTTTCGTGGGAATAACCGGACAGATCCATAGTTTTGAACCAGTGGCAAAACCTTTTGGAAAGCTCAAGAAATTTGCCGAGATCAATAGCGAATACAAAATCTTTTCCAATCAGGTCGCGCTTAGCGATCAACAGGGAAACGCACCGATGTACATTGCAAAAGAAGGAATGGGATATAGTACGATGATCCGTGATCTTTTAGGTTCGATGAAGCAACTGGAAACGATTAATGTCCCCGTAGGAAGACTTGATTCTTATATAGAGGAACATGCTCTTCATACGATACGGATAATTAAAATTGATGTCGATGGTTATGAATTTTTAGTTCTGAAAGGACTTGAGAATTTTTTTCGAAATACTCGCGATTTGCCAGTGATTATATGTGAGATTTGTCCTTCTGCGGTATCTCTTTCCGGTTCTAGCTTAGATGAATTACTTCAATATATGGCGCAATTTTCATACGTTCCTTTTGAAGTAATCAATCCAAGTAAAGAATTAAATCAAGAAACAATCGCGCGTCAATGGACCACGAATGTTCTTTTTCGTCCCGGATATAAAAGCAAAATCATTATGGAGCACAATGAATCGGAAAATTCTCGTTATTCTAAAAAACTTGCATAATTCACTCAATTCGCTATAACAAAGTATTACAAGTAGCCGCTTTTTATGGGTACTCGCAAATCACAAGATGAGACACCGACTGTCTATGTAGGCATGTCGGCGGATCTTATCCACCATGGGCATATCAATATCTTAGAAGAGGCAAGAAAGCTTGGAAAGGTAGTGGTAGGGCTTTTAACCGATGAGGCAATTGCAAGCTACAAACGAGTGCCTTTGTTGCGCTATGAACATCGGGAAATTATAATCCGGAATATTGTGGGTGTGGAAAAGGTAATTCCCCAGAAAACCTTGGATTATGTGGAAAATCTGCGGAAAATCAAACCAGATTATGTGGTTCATGGAAGTGACTGGCGGACAGGAGTGCAAAAAGAAACCAGAGCGCGAGTGATTGAAACCCTTCAAGAATGGGGGGGCGAACTGGTGGAACCAGAATATACACCAGGTATTTCTTCGACAGAATTATTAAGCTACGCGGTGGAACAAGGTATTACGCCTGGCCAGCGTCTTTCGCGTTTGCGTCGGTTATTGGAGGTTAAGCCTATGGTGCGCGTGTTGGAAGTGCATAACGGATTAACCGGACTGATTGCGGAAAAAACAAAAATTAAGAAACAGGGTAAGGATTTGGAATTTGACGCGATGTGGGAAAGTAGCTTAACAGACTCCACATCCAAGGGGAAACCGGACACGGCGGTAGTGGATGTGTCTTCACGGCTCCAGACGATTGAGCAGATTTTGGAAGTTACCACCAAACCTCTGATCGTAGATGGAGATAGCGGGGGTCTTACGGAGCACTTCATTTTTACCGTAAGATCTGCTGAACGCCTGGGCGTATCTGCGCTTATTATTGAAGACAAAATCGGCCCCAAGCGCAACTCGTTATTCGGAACGGATGTGGCGCAATTGCAGGATTCGATTGAAAACTTTGCGGAAAAAATCACGGCAGGAAAAAAGGCGCAGGTTTCAGACGACTTTATGATCATCGCTCGCATTGAAAGTTTGATCTTAAAGCAGGGAGTCAAAGATGCGTTGCGCCGTGCAAAGGCGTATATTGAAGCTGGAGCAGACGGTATTATGATCCACAGCAAAGAGAAAACTCCAGATGAGATTTTCGATTTTTGCAAACAGTATCAGAAATTCAAAACAAAAGTTCCTCTGGTAGTGGTTCCCAGTACGTACAGTCAGGTAACAGAGGATGAATTGCAAAATGCGGGAATTCAAATGGTAATTTATGCCAATCAGATGTTGCGCTCTGCGTACCCTGCGATGGTGAAAACCGCCGAAACGATTCTCAAAAATGGAAGAGCCAAGGAAGCAGATAAATACTGTTTGTCTATCAAGGATATTTTAACTCTTATTCCCTACGGGGATGCCGAATAATATGATCCAGAGCAAAGAACTCTTTGAGGTGTTAAAGCAGCAGGATTTGAGTTTCATCACTGGAGTGCCATGTAGCACGTACCGCGATTTTTTGATTTATGTGAATAATCACGAAGAAGAGATTACGCATATAAGAGCCACGAGCGAAGGGGAAAGCATCGGAATCGCTGCGGGGTATTATCTGGCAACGCAAAAGGTTCCCCTTGTGTATATGCAAAATTCCGGGCTTGGAAACGCGATAAACCCGTTGACATCCTTGATGGACAAAGAGGTGTACAGCATTCCTGCCTTGCTGTTTGTTTCATGGCGCGCGGAACCAGGTCAGCATGATGAGCCCCAACATAAAAAAATGGGGAGGATTATGTGCGATATGCTCGATGTGCTGGAAATCCCTCATGAAATGGCAGATTCCAATCTTTTCTATTTGGCGCGGCAAATCAAAAAAATGAAAGAAAAAGCGTTGCAGGAACGCATGCCGGTTGCGTTGATTTTTCGGCAAGGAATCTTGGCAAAGGATCAGGTTGCCCCGGAAGAAAAGCAATATATGACGAGAGAAGAAGTTTTGGAAACATTGCTTGCGAAAATAGGCAAAAATATTGTGGTGTCCACAACGGGCAAGGCCTCCCGCGAAATTTATGAAATTCGAGAGAAAAGCGGCGAAGGCCACCAATTCGATTTTCTTACGGTGGGTTCTTTGGGTTGCGCTTCTTCCATTGGGCTTGGAATCGCAAAAAGCCAGAGCAAGAATGTGTACATAATTGACGGAGATGGATCTCTTTTGATGAAAATGGGAACATTGGCGACCATTGGCAACTACAAGCCAAAAAATTTGGCGCATATTCTCATTGATAACGGAGTGCATGAAAGCACAGGAGGCCAGCCGACCGTATCCCGAACTGTTCATTGGGAAGGAATTTTTCAGGCCGTAGGATATCAGAGTGTGATGACAGTTGAGACAAGAGATGAATTGGGGAGTTTGAAATTAGATCAGATAAACGGGCCTTTGGCGGTTGTCATTCGTGTTTCTCCGGGATCTCGAGATAATCTTGGGCGGCCTGCTACGACGCCTGCTCAAAACAAGGAAGGGTTTATGGAGTTTTTGTTCGCTCAAAAAGAAGATAGAAATCTTACAAAGGAACAATAAGTTTGTGTATGTCGCAAGGAGAACTTTTTGGCACAGGTTCGCTTGAAAAACTGAAAGATATTCTCCAAGAAAACGCGCCTCGTCGCATTTTTTTTGTTACGCAAAAAGAATTGTTAAAAGTGTTGAATTTGGAAGAACAATTGAGAGAATTACTGAA
>MHTV01000018.1 GCA_001823215.1 Candidatus Wildermuthbacteria bacterium RIFCSPHIGHO2_02_FULL_45_25
TACGATTAAAAACGCAATCGAGACAAAATTGGTTGTTCGTCCCGAAGTGTTTGGCAAGCCCCTGCGCTATTCATTGAAAGGGTATCGGAAACTTCGCGGCGGCGACTACCGCGTAGTGTTTCGCATAGAAAAAACAGCAGTCAAAATTCTGCTGATTCAACATCGTTCAGTGGCGTATAAAGTGTTGAAAAAAAGAGTGTAGCCGACACTAAATAATCAAAGCGGGGACAGTCCCCGCTTTGATTATTTGAGAATGGAGCTCGATTATTCTTGCGCGAGGGAATGATCTGAAAGCCCTTCGGCGTAGAGTTGCTGGATTTGGGCAGAAGAGAGCGCGCGCTTGTATATGCGCACGTCGTCAATACGCCCGTTCCAAAAATTTGACACAGGATTGCTGTACGCCCCAATTTGAAAAGCGGCGGTGGAATTAAATACGCCTGTCGTGTGAGCCGTAGAATTAGTAGTCCCGTTGTTGACTTTAATGTTGATGGTATTTGCCGCTGCATCGTGCCACGCGATTATATGATACCAAGTTGCCGTGCTTGGAGCTCCAAAATTTGTCGCGTCAACATAGGGAGACGCTGTGCCGTCATTACTTACTACGAATCTGAATCCGCTAGGCGAAGTTACATATGCCAAAAGATATTCCCGTTGGCCAAGTGCTGCTTCAAACTTTCCCAGAATAATGCTCGATGCCCCAGGTACGGAATCCATATACACCCATGCGCTAATCGTAAAATCAATATCTCCCATTGAGAGGGAAGGGTTATCGGCTCTACTTATGTACTGATTGCCCGAAGCGGTAAACTGGTACGCCTTGCCACTTTGTCCATTGCGGTCGGCCGCAGAAGTGGGATTACTTGAACCTCCTGGGAATACCCCATTATTCTTCAATCCCGAAGTATCGTTTGCCGTGCCCGCGACCGCGTCATCAAAATCCCATATACCCACAGCATCCGCGGCAAGCGCGTGATGCACTTGCGCAGCAAAACTCTCGATCTTTGCCTGTTTTGCCCGATCTTGGGAACTTGAAAGAGAAACAGTAACAATGGAAGCAAGCAATCCAATGATTGCGATAACCACGAGGAGTTCAATGAGGGTAAATCCTTTTCTCATGTTTTCATTGTTACTGATTATATTGAGCAAGTGAATGACTTGGCAATCCTTCTGCGTAGAGCTGCTGGATTTGCGCGGAAGAGAGCGCACGGTTGTAGATACGAACCCCGTCAATATCACCATTAAAGTAGTTTGTCGCGCTGTCCCATGCAGGTCGTCCAATTCGAAATACTGCTGTTGGCACTTGGGTACACCAAGTTGCTTGGCCGCCGTACAGAATGGGAGTAGAAACGCCGTTGATATAAAACCGAGTAGTATTTGCTACTACATTGTGGACAACAACAATATGCGTCCATTTGGTAAGTGTTCCCGCGCTGACTTTCACACCTGTTATAGAAACGCCGCCATTATTAACGAGTCTTAGCTGTTTGTCATAACCCGAATAGTCTAACGTATAACAATTATTGCTACCGCCCATTTTCTGGGTTAAAATTGTTCGGAAAAGAGCGTCTGTATTTGTTGTTCTTGCCCATACGGAATATGTAAAGTCAGTGCCAAAAGTCTTCGTAGAATCTCCGTTGGGAATAAGAACCTTACTTATTTGAATTGAACTATTCCTTCCATTGAAATTGTACGCTTTATTAAGATTCGTATTTCGATCCGCAGTGGCCGTCGCATTACTTACGCTTCCATTATTTTGAAGTCCCGAAGTATCGTTTGCCGTGCCTGCGGCCGCGTCATCAAAGTCCCATATACCAACTGCGTCTGCGGCTAACGCGTGATGCACTTGGCTTGCAAAACTCTCGATCTTTGCCTGTTTTGCCCGATCTTGGGAACTTGAAAGAGAAACAGTAACAATGGAAGCAAGCAATCCAATGATTGCGATAACCACGAGGAGTTCAATGAGGGTAAATCCTTTTCTCATAATTGTTTAGTATATCATGGCAAAAAAAAGATGAATAGCGAATTTCCCGCGCGAGCAATCGGTTCGTACTTCAAGAGCCAATTATAATATCCCGTGGGTTGATCAAATCCGGAAACCGGCTTGGCGATTCCTCCCATGAGCTGGTTGGTTGATATGGCGAGCCATCCTTTTTCGAGAGGGGGGTCGCATTGGCGCTGGCCGGCTGGAGTCGCGTTTGACGCGACTTCTTTGCAGGGATTATAGCGGATGTATTTTTCTCCAAGCCAATAAGCGGGATCTTCTCCTCCGAAATAATCGAGGTGAAGAGCGGAAATGTTGTTTTTTTGGACAAAATCAAGCAAGCGGTAAAAATCCTGGCCCCAGTCGTAATTGGAGTCCACTGCCACGCGGTAGCCGTTTTGTATTCCTCCTCCAAGAGGATTGTAATACGAGAGGTAAAAAGGATACGCGGCTAAGGAAACAAGAGCGTATCCCGCGAGAAAGAGGATAATAAGCGCAATGATGACGCGCCGCGCGCGTTGTCCATGAGGAAGATAGAGCAATAACTTTTGAATGCCAGCCAATATCACAAGATATATGAGGGGGAAGATAACAAGGAGATGACGCACTCCAATATTGAGATTTCCGGAAATCGCAAGAAGCCAGTACGATACAATAAAGATAAGTAATGCGAGAATCGTAAAATTCCTTTTGCTCCAAGTGATCAACCCGTTTTTCCACCCCTGATACAATTTCTTTTTGATGCTCCAGAGGATGCCGGCTAATCCAATCAGTGAAAGCGCGTGAAGCGCAAGCGGCTCTTTGGCGAGATATACTACAGGAAAATAGCTTGAAAATCCGCCTGCTTTGATTTGTTCTTGGAATACAACGGTATTTCCAAATTGTCCCCGTTGAGTAGCCATGAAAACGCCGCGGAAGTATTGCGCGAACGGGCGAACAAATGGCTTGTCGGCAAGGGAAATGGCAAATGCGTTTTCATAAAAAGTAATTCCTCCGGGCTGGAGATCTCCGATGGTGTCTCGAAGCTGGCGTTCTGCGGGATAATTCCAGATATGAAATTGATACACGGGCCAAATCACAAAGAGAAAGCAAATGAGACCCGCTCCCGCGGACCACAAAAGATAAGCGCCAAGCCGCCGCAACTTATGGGAAGGAAACATGAGCAAGACATACAAGAGCGTGAGAAGAGCAAAAAAAGGAATGAGCAAGATAATGGTGAATTTTAATAGCATGGCAATGCCCAGAGCGACTCCTGCCCATGCCATGCGCGAAGCGCTTGGATGTTTGAGAAAATTGAGCCAGGAGAAAATTGCGAATAACGCTCCGAAAGCGGCGCCAATATCGGTGGTTACCAATCTTCCATGCGCCAGAATGCTGGGGGAAAAACTAAAAAGAATGAGAGCTGCGATACCAAAAAAATTTCCTCCAAGCCGTCGCGCGTATATGAACAGAAGCGCTCCCAGAGCAAGTGTGAGCAAAATCATGGGAAATCGAGACCAGAAGATGATATCTTTTGGATTATTCCCGGAATGATACAAAAATTCGTTTCCGAGGTTGAATTGAACCCACCATGCAGGGTTTTGGGAATTTTGCCGCCACCATTCGCTTTGAACGGGAAATTTCAAATCTAAGAATAAAAGCGGGAAAGCGGCAATATCTTTTGCTAAAGGAGGATGCTCGGGATTGAGGCGGTAATCTTGAAGGGTAAGGTACGAATACCCGGCAGGGATATGAGCAAGTTCGTCAAACGTAAGGGAATCCTTCGACATGCTAAAAAGCATGACTCCTGTCATAAAAAGAAGAAGAAACGAAGCAATGAAAAATGCGGGAAGATTAGAAAGAGAAAAACGCATAGAACATTCTTAAATCCACCTTTTAAATTTAAAGTAGCTTATAATCGCAAGAATTCCCGAAAGAATAATTCCAAGAATAATCCAAAAATCTCCCGTGTACCCGGTGAGCGGCAAATCATGCGTGTTCATTCCAAAGAGGTTTGGCATGACCATTAATGGGAACATGATCACAGAGAAAATCGTCAGTATCTTGACGATTTGGTTCGTTTTATCGGCGAGGAGCGCGTTGTTTGTTTGCTCCAGAGACGCAATTGTTTCTTTGTATGCTTCCAAATCCGTATGCGTCTGGCTCCAATCGCCCAAAAGATGTGTGAAATAGGGTTCGAGCTCTTTGCCAAAAAACGCGACGCTTTCTTTTTTCAGGGAAATAAAAAGGTCGCCTTGAGGATGGAGGATTCGCCAGAAATTGATAATATCAGCTTTGGTGTACGAAATTTCCCGCAGCATTTCCCGGTCATTTCCCAGAAAAATTTGTTCCTCAATAAGATGCAGTTTCTTGCTAATGCGGTCGAGTTTCAAAAGGGAGCTATGCTTGAGCTGATCAAGCGCATGAAAGAGAAGATAGCCGCCGGTCGAGGAAAGATATTCCTGCTTTGCTTCGTCGTAGAGATTGCATTTATCGAAGAGCGCTTTTAAGGGAACGATGGAGTTATAATGGCTTGTAATGAGAAAATCTTTGCCGACAATGATATCCAATTCCCGTCCGCGCGTGTGTTTATGTTCTTTGCTGTACACAGGATAGTAAGTGATCAAAAAAAGATAAGAAGGAAATGCCTCTGCTTTGACGCGCCATCCCGGTGGAATGAGTTCTCCTAACGTAAGCGGATGAATGGAAGGATACGCGTTTTGCAAAAATTCAATATCCTCCTTGATGGGATTGGAGATGTCAATCCAAGTAACTTTTGACCCTTTGATAACGTGAAGCATTCTTCCAATATACTACGAATGTTTGAAATACGGAATTGCTTTTGCGCTGCAGGGTATGAAGCGCCACATAAAATTCTGCTGAATTTTTGTTCTTACTCGCGCCAGTCGCGCTCCGTGCGCGCTTCATACCCTGCAGCGCAAAAGCAATTCTGTATTTCAAAGACGCATGTTTATACGAATTAGCACTCTCTAGGATTGACTGCTAATTTCTTTCTGTTATAATAATGTTGATGAACATGACCGAACGACAACAAGATATCTTGGCAAAAACTGTCTTTGAATATATTCATACTGCCCAGCCGGTGAGTTCCCAATGGCTGGAACGCAAGTATCGTTTGTCGGTATCGTCTGCCACGATAAGGAATGAAATGGTTGTGCTTACCGAGCATGGTTTTTTGCTTCAGCCCTACGTGTCCGCTGGCCGTGTGCCTACCGATAAAGGATACCGATTTTTTGCAGATGAGGTAAAAAAGAATGGGGAACAGAATATGCGTAATCAAGCGAGGTTGGAGGAAATGTTGCAAGAGGATATTGAGGATTTCTTCCGGTTTGCCCAGAATATGGCCAGACAAGTTGCAATGCTTTCTTCTGATGTTATTCTTATTTCGGTGCCCCAAGAAAAATTTGTATGGAAAGAAGGATGGGAAACCATTGTGAGGGAGCCGGAATTCAGCCAACACGAATATATCGTGCAATTTGCGAAATTTTTGCGGGATTTGGAAAACGGTATCGAAGAATTCCCCATGGAAGACACTGCTGAAATTTTTATCGGGCAAGAGAATCCATTCTCAAAAGTGCGGGAGTTTAGCGTTATTACTTGCGCATATACGTTTCCGGGGGAGATTCAGGGGATAGTGGCGATTGCGGGGCCCAAGCGTATGCATTACGATAGAAATCTGGATATTTTGCAAACTTTGGTCGAATTATTTGAGAAAAATCAAAACAAATGAACTGATATATGGAAGAACATAAGAAGGAACATGACTCTTCTTGCGCTTGGGATCTCGGGGAACACCAGGAATTCCAAAAACGATTAGAACAATGCGAGAAGGAAAAGGAGGAATATCTGAACGGCTGGAAACGCGTGAAAGCAGATTTTCTGAATTATCAGAAAGAACAAAGAGAGCGTATGGAAATGACGATAGAATATGTGAAAGAAAAAATGATTCTCGATATGCTCCCGATCTTGGATAATTTAGAGCGCGCGGAAAAACAAATTTCTCCGGCAGACAGGGAAAACCAAATATGGAAAGGATTTTCGCAGATCGCTTTGCAGATGAGAGAGTTTTTCAAGGGGCAAGGAATGGAAGCGATGGGAACGACGGGAGAGCGATTCGACCCCAATCTTCATGAAGCCGTGGGAGAGGTGGAGGGCCGGGAATCCGGCACAATTGTGGAAGAAATCGAAAAAGGATATAAAAGAAACGGCCGGCTTGTAAGACCGGCAAAAGTAAAGATCGGAGCAAACAAGAATGATTAAACATGGTCAATCAAAAACTATAATGTCTCTTATTTAAGATATGGGTAAAATACTTGGTATTGATTTGGGAACAACTTTTTCCGCGATGGCGATTGTGGAAAACGGAGAGCCGAGAATTATTGAAAACCGTGAAGGCGCGCGCACAACTCCTTCGGTTGCTGCGTTGTCAAAGAACGGAGAAATTCTGGTCGGGGTGCAGGCGCGGCGTCAACAGATCACAAATGCAAAGAATACGGTCTTTGTGGCGAAACGCTTGATCGGACGCAGGTTTGCCGATCCCGCAGTGCAAAAAGACAAAGCATTGTTGCCTTATGATATTCGGGAAGCCGCAGATGGGAGCGTGGAGATAAAAATGGGAGAGAAGTGGTATAAGCCGGCTGAAATTTCTGCTATGGTGTTGCGGAAACTGCGCCAGGATGCCGAGGATAAGCTTGGCGAAAAGATTACGGAAGCCATTATTACGGTTCCCGCTTACTTTGACGATAGCCAAAGAAAAGCAACCAAGGTGGCCGGTGAAATTGCCGGATTTGAAGTGAAGCGCGTGATTAACGAACCAACAGCCGCCGCATTGGCGTATGGAATGAATAAGAAACAAGATCAAAAGATTGTTGTCTATGACTTTGGCGGCGGGACATTTGATATTTCCATTCTGGAAGTAAGCGCAGATACCATCGAGGTCAAAGCAACAGGAGGAGATACGCATTTGGGAGGAGAAGATTTTGACCAAAAAATTGTTCAATGGTTAATTGAGCAGTTTAAAAAAGACGAAGGAATAGACTTGAGCAAAGATAATCTCGCGCTGCAGCGCTTGAAAGAATCAGCAGAACGCGCGAAGATTGAACTCTCGACTTCCCATGAAACGGAATTGAATTTGCCTTTTATCACGTCAGACGCTTCAGGTCCCAAACATTTATACTACAAATTGAGCCGAGCGCAGTTAGAAGGCATGGTCCGAGAATACATTGATAAATCTATTGCGCTTGTGAAGCAAACTTTAAGCGAGGCCAAAATTTCAGCCGGGGATATTCAGGAAATTGTGTTGGTGGGAGGACAAACGAGAATGCCGGCTATTCAGCAGGCGGTAAAAGATTTGTTCGGAAAAGAACCCAACAAAACCATCAATCCAGATGAAGTAGTGGCAGTTGGAGCCGCGATTCAAGGAGGGATCATGCAAGGCGAAGTAAAAGACGTGCTCTTGCTGGATGTAACGCCTTTGTCTTTGGGGATCGAAACGTTGGGCGGAGTGAATACCGTGCTGATCACCAAGAACACAACCATTCCCACGAGCAAAAGCCAAGTGTTTTCTACCGCCGCAGATAATCAGACATCGGTAGAAGTGCATGTGCTTCAGGGAGAGCGTCCCGTGGCAAAAGACAATAAATCTCTCGGCCGCTTTATCCTTGACGGGATTCCTCCGTCTGGCCGCGGAATTCCGCAGATTGAAGTTTCTTTTGATATTGACGCCAATGGAATCTTGAGCGTAACAGCAAAAGACAAAGCAAGTGGAAAGACGCAATCCATTCGTATTGAAGGGTCTACGGGGATCTCTCCTGAAGAAGTTGAGCGCATGAAAAAAGAGGCCGAATTGCATCAGGAAGAAGATCGAAAGAAACAACAGCTTATTGAAGTAAAAAATAATGCGGAAACTGTGTTGTACAGCGCCGAGAAAGCATTGCAGGATGCCGGAGATAAAATAAGCGGAGATATCAGGAAGCAAGTAGAGGAAAAGATTGACGCTTTGAAGAAAGTCAAGGATGGTGATAATATGGAAGAGATCAAGAAAGCTGTGGAAAACCTCTCGCAGGAGATGCAGAAAATTGGAGCCGCAATGTATAGCCAGCAAGCGGAAAGCAAAAATGAAGGCACGCCAGACAACAAAGACACCGGTTCTGGCGAAGGGCCAGAAAAGCAATAAACCGTAAGAATGAAGTTATAAGCAGAACCATGAAGGAGTTTCGAGAGCTTATAATGAAATGTTTCTTTCTATGAAAGACTATTATCAAATTCTTGGAGTTACCAAAGAATCCTCGCAAGAAGATATTAAGAAAGCATATCGAAAGCTCGCTCATCAGTATCATCCAGATAAAGGAGGAGACGAGAAGAAATTTAAAGAAGTAAGCGAAGCGTATCAGGTGCTTTCAGACAAAGATAAGCGTTCCCAATACGATAAATTTGGGCGCGTTTTTGAGGGTGGGCAGCAAGGAGCAGATCCGGGATTTGGCGGATTTAGATGGGCATGGGGAAATTCCCATCCGGGCGGAGACGATTTTGATACGGAAGAAACAGAGGGATTTGGATTTGATTTTCATGACTTGGGAGATGTTTTTGAGGAATTTTTCAGCGGAGGACAAGGGGCGCGGCGGCAGGATCATAAGCGCGGGCGCGACATTGAAATGGAATTGGAAATCTCCCTGGAGTCGGTGTTGCGCGGGGTGCAGGAAAATATCAAACTCAACAAATTCAATACTTGTACCAGATGTCAGGGAGTGGGAGCTGAACCAGGAACCAAAGTGGAAGAATGTTTCGCGTGCCGAGGGTCTGGCGAAGTTCAACAAATCAAGAAGACAGTCTTTGGCTCGTTTACAAGGGTTGGCGTGTGCCCCGAGTGTTCTGGCGAAGGGTTGAAGCCCCAAAAACCGTGCAATGTGTGTAAGGGCGAGGGACGCATCAAGACCGAGGAAGAGATTAAAGTGCAAATCCCTGCGGGCGTGGATACGAACCAGGTGCTGCGTCTTGAAGCAAAAGGGGACGCGGGCCGAAGGCGCGGGAAGAGCGGCGACTTATATATTCGCGTGATTGTAAAGTCCCATAAACTTTTTGAACGCAAAGGAGATGATACCTATTTCACAGCGCCGATTCGGTTTTCTCAAGCTGCGCTTGGCGATGAAATTGACATTCCCACGCTGGACGGAACAAACGTTCTGGTGCAAGTGCCTTCGGGTACGGAATCCGGAAAAGTAGTAAAGATTTCCGGCAAAGGAATTCCTCATTTCACAGGTTTTGGAAGAGGGAATATGCATGTGAAACTGGAAGTGCAAACCCCAAAGAAGCTCTCCAAAGATCAGCGAGAGCTCTTGGAACGCTTGAAGGAAGAAGGGTTGTAGGAGATGGCCGAAAACCAAGAGCGGTATACCTTGGTTTTGTCGAAACTCTAGCCGCAGATAAAACTTTGTGCTATACTTTGCTTTAGCGGTTTTTGTTTTGCCCTTGTAGCTCAATGGTAGAGCAGTGGCCTTTTAAGCCATTGGTTGAAGGTTCGAGTCCTTCCGGGGGCACCACGTAGGAAATTGCAAGCAAGTGAGGTTCGCCTCGCTTCGCTCGGCGACTAATTTGTATTCAATTTTGGGGGCAAAAACGAATTGGCGGTTTCGCAAAATATGGTTCGAGCCGATGTTTTTCAGAAATGTTGGCAATTCGGAAAGATTATTCTTATCAATCAATTTCGCGGCTTGATTTAAGGATTTTACGAACTCACGAGCCGGTTCGAGCCAAGACAACCCTTTTGTCTCAAAGTCGATGATTCTTTCTGTAAGTGCGACCTTTTGGGAAAGTAGACTCTGTTTTTTGGCGGCGTATTCTTCTGTGGATAAAGCGTCGGCAAGATAGATGTCTAACAGCTTTTGAAGTTTCGCCTCAATTTGTGCTAACTGCTCTTTCAAAATACTAACCTCGCTTTGTGCGTCCTCTCGCGCTTTATCTTGTTCGCTGTCCAAGGCCGCCAAAACTTTCTCGGTGTCTTGACTCGACAAAGAAACTTTTTGAAGAAAACTTTTAATTTGTTCGGTCAGTGTTTCCTCTCGCAAATAATGCTTTTCTTGGCATGGCCCCTTCTTTTTCGTACATCGGTAGTAGTTATGACCTTTTTGCCGCTCTCCGGTGATTGAGCAACCGCAAGAGGCGCATTTGAGTAAACCAAGAAAAGCAAAATTATTTTTATGAGATTCCTGTACTTTTCCTCGTTTGCTCATCACTTCTTGGCAAGAATCAAAAAGTTTCTTTGAAATCAACGGCTCGTGTTGTCCCTCAAAAATTTCCCCCTTCCATTTCATCAAACCGAGATAGAAAACATTTTGTAGATTTTTCTGTATGTTGGCGATAACAAGCGGCTTGCCAAGATTCCCAACTAAACTATTTTCTTTGCACCAATTTGCGAGAGAATGAAGCGTATATGCTCCGGTGGAATAGAGCTCAAACATTTTCGTCACCTTATGAGATTTTTCTTGGTCAATATCAATTCCTCTAGTTTTTGGGTTATTGATATAGCCCACCGGAGCCCAGCCGGGCCATACGCCGTTTCTGATTTTTTGGCGTAATCCTCGCTTCACATTCTCTCGCAAATTATCTACAAAATATTTTGATTGACCAAAAGCGATATTGAGCATAAACAAACCTTGGGGTGTTGCTTCAAACCAAAAGGTGGGAAATTTGAGGGACTTAATCAAGCCGCGATCTACAAAATGAATAATCTTTCCGCCGTCCACTGAATTGCGAGCTAATCTATCAGGGTGCCACGAAATTATTCCGTCTGCCTTTCCAGATTCGAGAATTGCCAACATTTCTGCGAATTTCATTCGCCCGGGTTCTTTTGCGGTTTTGGCTTCCTGAAAGGAAGCGACAATTTCA
>MHTV01000019.1 GCA_001823215.1 Candidatus Wildermuthbacteria bacterium RIFCSPHIGHO2_02_FULL_45_25
ATGTAGGACTGGTTCCGCTGTTCCCACAAACAAAAAACCAACAGCCGCAATGACAATCAGCATCCCTATTCCCCCAACAATCAAAGCAATTCTTTTTTTCATACCTATAATTCCCAAATTCCGGATGAAGCCATCAGCGCAAGACCAGCCGCAATCAAACCAATAAAAATAATTTTCTGCGCAATGACCCTTCTGGTAAGCTCTTCTTTTAGAATATGAGGAACCCATAAAGAGAACATCAGCGCCAACAACAAGACAAAAACATATTTCACTCCTTCCAGAGCGTTCACATAAGCAAGGTAGGCAAATGGAGCCAAATCAATCGCTCTGCTGTGCAGCACGCTTCCCAATGCTCCCATTGCCTGATTTACAACAAACAACACGCCAATCCCCGCCGACATTTTTTTAGCGGTGTTTTCCTTTTTTCTTGAAATAAATACTCGCGCTTGTTGCCGCACGTCTTTAAACAAAAAGAACAGCAAGGATGTGGCAAAACTTCCGCATAATACCCACAAGAGTCCGGAGAAAAATGGCTGAACTTCATAGACGAATTTCGCGCATACAAAAGAAAGCGAAAAAAACAATGCCGCGAGCGCAGAATAAATGAAACTTTCTCTCGTGAGCTTAGTGCGTTTTTCCCAGCTAATCCCAACACTTCCGACAAGAAGCAAAGCAAATGCCGGCAACGACTCAAAAGCAAACCCCTCCTTGCCAACAAACACAGCCGTAAAGATTAATGTGCACACGGGGAGGATTCCTCCAACCGCGGGCACCACGCGCGAAGCGTCAAATTTCTGCAACCCGGAAAAAAACGCCACGAGGCCAAAAATGTATAAAAATCCTGCTAGTAGCCCAAACACAATATATAGGGGTTCCGGAATTTCCAAAAAACCGAAAGGAACCAGAACAAAACCAACTCCTCCCAACAAACCAATGGCAAAAGCATACACCTTTGGATTTTGGATAGGGCCTGCGAGCAAAAATTTATCAAGCAGCGCAACTACCGCAAGAACAAAATATGCGCCAAGAGCTATGAATATCCACATACATTACGAAAGTTCTATGAATAACTTTTCTATAATCAGCCGGTAACAAATCGGCTGATGTTTTCCGCGCCGTCTTTGGGCACTTCCACATATCCCTGCATGGCCGCGCGCGCCAACACTCCCTCCTGAATCATGTCAGGCAGCCACTGATCCACATATTTGGGATCCTTCTGATCAACTCCGGCTCCAACATCCAAAAGCCATTCCCGATTAAAAATTTCTTGAGATCCAATAGGAGGAGCAATAATAATAGGCAGTCCCAAAGCGCTGTAAAAACAAAGCTCTGAAGGTTTTGTCCACAAGATATCCGTTTCCTGAATTGCCTTCCCAAACGAAATAAAATATTCTTCTTTTGTTTTTGCGGAAAGAATATGCAATGCCTTGTTTTCGCCGGTTTTGATTTGTAATTCCTTTGCTAACTTCTCAAGGAATTTTGCTAGTTTCTCATGAATGCCAGCAACTACAATAAGTTTCAGCGATTTCTTTTTTATGCGCGGAGCTAACCCGCGCATAACATGAACAGCCAAATCTTCTTGCGCGCCAGCTCCTCCAATGGCAAACATCAAGGTTGGAGCGTTGCGCGCTTTTTCTTTTGGCAGTACGCCAAGATATTGCTTTACCAGCAGCGCATACTTATGACGCCAAACGTTTTCAGGATCCAAATGCGCCAAACGCCTCCGCAAAATTGTTTTTGCCTTTTTCTTCTTTTCACCAAGCAATTCGTACGGCAAAGGAAACCCGGTATAGATAATATGCTCTTTGCGCACCCCGTAGCGCGCAAGCCGCAATGCAACCTGACGGGTGGATGCCAAATATGTAATACGGCTTTTCGATGGATGGAGAGGAGCCCACGCTCGAGAAACATCGGTATCTGGAATCACTAAGTAAATAGGGCCGGCGTACCCCCAATATTCAGCCATAAAAGCCGGAATGAAAAAAGTGGTAATGAGCGGCAGGGGATTCGCATTGAGCTGGTCAATGAAATGCTCCCCCCATGATTTTTTTCTCATCAGCCGGTACACTTGTTTAAGCTGAAACGTCGGGCCTTCAAGATGATGAGTTTTGGGATAGAATTCTTCAATGCTTTGAAATTTATCAAAAAGAGCAAACACGAAATTCCCCAGCACGGGAAATTTCTTGAACCTGGAAACAAATTCATAGAATACACGGGATTGTTCCCAAAGATGTTTATCATACGAAGGGATACCAGAATAATTGTCGGCCGCGAGAATACCTTCGCCTCCCGTTAAATCAGCAAATGGCAGAGCTGCTCGCCAATGCCCGTATCCCATATCCACGGCAATCACGTGCGCTTTGGAAATTTTCCGAAACATTTCTTTATTGTACTACGAAGTCGCGCTACCCAAAAGGAAATAAACTTTTTCTCCGCTCTTTCCACGCGCGCAAAACAAACGGAAACAGGAATGCCATCAACCACCATATCGCATTTTGATGGAAACTCACCCACGCAAAGGGAAACCCTGATGTCCATTCTGCAATCTGAAGCATATACGAGAGTAAAAGCGTAACGGGAACAAAGATAAAACTCTGAACAAAACTCCCCAGCAAAGAAAGAACAAGCGCCACCAGTCCGCCAACCATAATAGCAGGGACCATCGGCACCACCAAAATATTCGCCAACAATGACACGAATGAAACGCTTCCAAAAGATAACACCATAATGGGCAATGTTGCGATCTGCGCGGCAATACTCATATTGAGCACCTCTTTGAGATGCAGAAAGTTTGGAATCTTTGCCGTCCACCGTTCCAGCAAGGGCATGAACCAAAGAATTCCCCAGACAGCTCCAAACGAAAGCTGGAATCCCGCGTCTCCGATTAATAAAGGATCAACCAAAAGCATACCCGCCGCCGAAAGAAGCAATGCTCGTTCTGCAACATACAAGCGGCCCGCTTGCTGGCCAAGCAAAAGCATAGCGCCCATAACGCCAGCTCTCACCGCGGAAGGTTGAAACCCCGTGAATACGATAAAAAGAATCGCAAGAACCAACGTAACAAAAAATACCTGCTGGCGCCACAATCCCACCCAAAGAAAAAACCGCATGCTCATCACAATTAACAGCGCGATATGCATTCCGGAGATCGCGATAATATGCCGCAGACCAGAAGCGTTCAGCTCTTCTTTTGTTTGCGCAGAGAGCTGACCAGAATCTCCAAACATCATTCCTTCAAACACAGAGGATTCTTGGGCTGGCATTGTTCGTTCAACAATATCCCGCAGATGTTGTTTGATTTCAATCATCGCTCCCTTGGTAGCTTCCCCCCAGCTTTGATATTGCTTGCTTTCCATCACCGCAATGTCGGGATAATACATCACGGCGTACACTCCATGCCCCCGCAAATACGAAGCGTAATCAAAATCTTCAAAGACGGGCGGCAACTCCACATTGCCAGAAATGCGAAGCTTGTCTGCATATTCAACCCTTGAAAAAGAATCTCCGTACAACAAGATCAGATATTCCTCGCCCTCCGGCCGCACAACAATTTGCGTGTTCTTTTGCTTGGCAAGCGGTTCTTGCGCCACGCGCGCTTCAAACGATACATCCTGCTGCGCCAAAACTCCTTCACCCATCGCATCTCTGCGCGCGCTTTGTATCTGATAAAGAGATACACCCCCGGCAAAAGCAAGGATGCCATACACAATCAATATCCACCCCCAACGCTTTCTCCCCCACAACAAAAGAGAGAAGAAGAAAACAAAACCAGCCAGCATCCAAAGCTGACTGGCGATTATTTCTCTTCCCTGCTCCGCAAAGCCGTGCGCGTGAGCAATCAAACTTGCCGCTACTCCTCCCGCGAAACACGCGCAGAGCCATAATAACACAAAGGCGCTCGAAAACTCTTTTTTCATCGCTATTCAGGAAATCCAGTCGCTATAACGGTAATGCGCACTTCTCCCGGTTTTAATGATTTATCCTGCACCGCTCCAAAAATAATTTTGGCCTGCGGGGATAATTCCGATTTCATTTTTTGAGCGGCTTCTTCAATTTCAGTTAAACTTAAGTCGTCATTTCCGGCGATATTGAACAACGCTCCTTTTGCCCCCTTGATAGACATATTCAGCAAAGGGGAATTCAGCGCGGAATCCAGTGCGGCTTCAATGCGTTTTTCTCCTTTTGCCTGCCCCAGACCAAACACCGCCTTTCCAGAGTTTCGCATAATACTACGCAAATCCGCAAAATCCACGTTAATAATACCCGGCAACACAATCAGATCAGAAATACCCTGCACCGCCTGGCGCAAAATTTCATCCACTTTCCAGAACGCAGATATGACAGATGTGTCCTGATTAATCAATTTGAGCGCTTGATCATTGGGAATCACCAGCAAGGTGTCTATTTTTCCTTTCAGTTCTTCCAACGCGCGATCCGCTAATCTGGCACGCCACGCGCCTTCAAAAGAAAATGGCCGCGTTACCACCGCAATCGTAAGAATATCCTGGGCTTTGGCCATTTCCGCAATCACAGGAATCGCTCCGCTCCCCGTGCCCCCGCCAAGTCCCGCGGCCAAAAAAACCATATCCGCTCCATTCAGAACAGCTTGAAGTTCTTCTTTGCTTTCGAGGGCGGCCCGGCGGCCAACATCGGGATTCATCCCAGCTCCCAATCCTTGCGTGCTCTCTTTGCCGATTCTGATCTTCACGTCCGCCTTAATCTTCTTGAGATCTTGCGCGTCCGTGTTCACCGCAATCAGATCAATGCCTTTAATCTTGCATTGCGCCATGCGATCCACCGCGTTCCCCCCAGCCCCTCCGATCCCTATTACTTTAATTGTCGTGTGAGCATCCATACTCTTTGGGTTCTGCATATACGATACGAATTACGAAATTACACTATGTCGTATCTCATCGTAATTTCAAGATACAAACCGCCAGATACACGAGACAGCACATTTACTTTGAATTTACGAAACCAGTACATACAAGGTTTTGAGAGCGTTGGGAGCGCGACTGGCGGGAGCACCAGGAATTTTTCAGCAGAAACATATCCGTGTTCTCAAAACCTTATATGTACTGGTTTCGTAATTCAAAGCCATTTAAGGAATAAACGAGCGAAGAATCCTTTTGATCTTGGAAAGCCAACCTATGCGGAACATCGCATTCTTGCGCGGTTGCCAATCATTCGCACCGTCAATGAGCAATCCCATGACCCCCAAGTACGCAGGATCCTGTTGAGGGCTCACAATACCGCGCGCCGTGCCAATTTTTACCGTCAGCTTCAAATCCTTGCGAGCCACATCTACAATTTTAGGCAATTTCGCTCCTCCGCCAATCAACACGATTCCTCCTGGAAGCATTCCCTGTTTGCCAATTTGCTTGAGCTCTTTATTCACCAATTGAAAAATTTCTTTCACGCGGGCTTCAATGATATGGTTAAGTATTTTTCGGGAAAATACAAGGGGATCGTCATCGGGGATTTCGATCTTCTCCATTTTCTTGCCCTTTGCGGCGCTTTGGCAACTTCCATATTCGATCTTTACTCGTTCTGCGATATGAGGTTCAGTGCGCAATCCAATGGCAATATCATTGGTAATATTTTCAGATCCTACGGGAAACACCGCCGTATGAATTAATTCGCCTTCTTCGTACACCGCAATGCTTGTGGTGCCCGCTCCCAAATCCAACACGGCGCATCCTAATTCTTTTTGCTGGGGAGTCAAAACCGCAGATGAAGCCATCAGAGAACCCGGAGTGATATCATCAACCGCTAAATCCGCTCCAAGCACCGCTTCTGTCACATTTTTAACATACGGACTAAATCCACAAACCGCCAGCACATCCGCTTCCAGACGAACTCCTTTCATTCCCACTACATCTTTCAGATTTCCTTCGCCATCCACCAAAAACTGCTGGGGAACCACATGCAAAATTTCTTTATTGGAAGGAAGCGAAAAAGCTTGCGCGGCCTGGAGCACGCGGTCAACATCTTCCTGCGAGATATGCCCGTCCGCGCGGGAAACCGCCACAATCCCATGAGACGTAATGGTAAAGATATGCGTTCCTCCCACATTCACGAATACTCCTTCCATGCGCTGGCCCGTGATATTTTCCAAGCGATTGCGCAGCGAAATAATTCGTTCTGAAACTTCTTCGGGCCGCACAATCGCGCCTTTGCGAACTCCCGAAGAGGATTCTTCGCCAAATCCCAAAACTTCCAACTCTCCTCCTTCTTCTCTCAAATGAGCAACCACCATTTTAATTGAATGAGTACCGATATCGATACCCGCGATAATCTGCGGATTCATAGAAACAAATACGAAAAATGCACTAAATTATAATGGGAACAATCGAAATTATTTCACTGGAGAAATGACTTGCTTTTGAGATATTTCTCCTCCAACTTCTCCATGTGTTCAGCATCTGTTTCTGTTTCATGGTCATATCCCGCCACATGCAGGATCCCGTGAATAAGCATCCAACGCAGCGTTTCCTCAAATATCATACCATGAACTTTGGCATCTCGCTGAATCTGCGCCGGACACAAAATAATTTCCCCGCGCACCACACCAGAAACATCATCGGCAATCGGAAACGAAAGCACATTTGCCGCTTTATCTTTTTGGCGATACCGCTTGTTCAGCTCTCGGGACTTTTGGGTGCCCACCAACGCAATAGACAACTCGGCGCGCGATATCTTTTCTGAACGCAAGACGTGTTTGACAATAGCCATCAATTCTTCCTCCTCTATTTGCCTCCGCGTTTCGTTGTTAATTTCCACACTCACGTAATTATTTATTGTACGGTCTTTCCTCATAAGCTGCAAGAGAATATGATATGAATAATAACCTTTTGATGGAGTTTTTCTTCTTCAAAGTTTTCAAGCAAAGAGTAGCATAAAACTTTGAATTACGAAACTCATTCTTCGGCACACCGTTTGGAAAAACACGCATAAAATTCTGCTGAATTTTTGTTCTTACTCGCGCCGGCCGCGCTCCGCAAGGTTTTCCAAACAGTGTGCCCAAGAAGGAGTTTCGTATGTCCGCCAGTTTTTTATCACCACTCCAAATTTGACTTCTCTCAAAAATATTGCATAATTTAGCCATGCGGATATTCTCCATCATCCTTAAATATATCAAGCCCTACCGAAAAACGCTTGTGTTCCTGGGAGCGTTAAGCGTTGTCTCCGCTTTTGCCAACGCGATTGTTCCATGGCTCGCGGGATCCTTGATTGACAGTCTCATCCACGCAAGTCGGGCGTTTTTCGTTACCATCGGTTTCTGGATTGCCGCAAAAACAGTGGCGGATATCGTAGACTGGAAAATCGGAGTAAAGAGCGAGTGGCTTGGCGCTCTTTTGCATGCTGATTATTTAAGCGGAAGTCTGGGGAAAATGCTTGAATTTCCCATGAAATTCCATAAACAAACAAAAACCGGAGAAGTTTTTGACCGTATTAATACCGCTTCCGAACAAATCAGCCAAATCATGAGCCGTATCGTCGTAGACCTTGCTCCTCAATTCTTGAGTATCTTGCTCGCTCTTGGATTTATCTTTTTTATCAATATCGAAATGGGAGCTGTCGTGTTGATCTCTCTTCTCTTGTATACTTTTATCCTCGCTCGCAGCACGCCAACGCTTACCAAACTTTTCAAACGAGTGTACCGCTCCTCCAACCGAGCGTATGGAGAAGCATACGACATCGTTGATAACGTGGGCATCGTCAAACAGGCATCCGCCGAAAAAATCGAGCAGGAACGCCTCCGCAAGAATTTCCGTATGCGCACCGCTTCTCTTGAAATCCGTATTGCTACCTTGTGGCAGAATCTTTCGTTTTGGCAAAAAGTGATCATCAGTGCCACGCAACTGCTCATCTTTCTGTATTCCTTTCATCTCGTATCGCAGGGAACGCTTACGGTAGGGCAAATCGTAGCTGTAAACGCCTATACCACCCTTATCTTTGGCCCCTTCGTGATCCTGGCCCGCAACTGGCATGTCATTCAAAACGGGATAACTTCTCTTGCGCTCGCTGAAGAATTACTGGAAACTCCCGCCGAAAATTATCATCCAACCAAAGCATTGTATCTCAAGCGAGTCAAAGGAAAATTGGAATTTCGAAATGTCTCTTTTTCGTACGACGAAGATCAGGCGCCCGCGCTTCATGACATTAATTTTATCGCGAATCCGGGACAGAAAATTGCGCTCGTGGGAAGATCCGGGCAAGGAAAAAGCACGCTCGTGGATTTGATCTCCCTGTATTACCGGCCAACAAGAGGAAGTATTTTGATTGACGGACGAGATACCAGAC
>MHTV01000020.1 GCA_001823215.1 Candidatus Wildermuthbacteria bacterium RIFCSPHIGHO2_02_FULL_45_25
TCTCCGATTCAGACAAGGAATATCGTGATCGGAGCGAAAGGAGTGGTTGAAGTCCAATAATATGCGCAAAGGATTTACGCTTATTGAAGTTATTGTCGCGGTGGGGATTATCACGGTGGGAGTCGTGGGAGTGTTGTCGCTTGTGAATCAATCTCTTTCGCTTTCCACTGATTTGAGGAACCGTATTGTGGCAACTTACCTTGCGCAAGAAGGCGTGGAGCTTGTGCGGAATATGCGAGATTATAATTGGCTGAATGTGAGACCATTTTATACAGGCATTGCGAAAACCGATGCTACGCATACCAATTGTTTAGATTCCGAGGTGGAATGCTATTATGAAGCAGGGTATCTTGCTGGCAGCTTTTCAGGATTAACGAATTGCGCGGTCGCTTGCGCTTTTGCCAATTTGAGAACGTTAAAGATTAATCTTGATGCGGACACTCCAGAATATGGCATGTACTATTATCCGCCAGCCGCGGTTCCCCAACAGGTAACCCCTTATCGGAGGAGAATCGGCGTGCGTCCTCTTCGTGATTCGAGCGGAAGCATCGCTCTTTTGGAAATAAATGTCGAAGTGTTTTGGCAAGACAAGGGCATTACGCAAAGCGTTATCGCTGCCACTGTGCTTACAAATTGGCTTCCATAGAATATGAAATTGCGTGCCTATCAACAAGGATTTACGCTCGTTGAAATGCTGGTGGCGACATCTATTTTTGTCGGGGTGATTACGATGGCTTCAGCTTTATTGCTTTCCAGCATTCAAAGTCAACAGCATGTGATTGCTCAACAGGAACTGTATGACGGGGTTTCGTATGTTGCTGAATATATGAGCCGAGCGATTCGAATGGCGCAAAAAGCGAAAGATTCTTCCTGTATTTCGGACAAATGGCAGGCAGTAATTGACGAAGGGACTCCAGGCGGCTCTCTCTTATTTATAAATTCAAAAGGGGAATGCCAACAATTCAAGAGAGAAGTAGATGCGCAAGGAATTGGTTTTATTTCGGAAACGATCGGTAGTGGTGGAGTTTCGGTTCGGCTGACGGCTAAGAATATTGACGTGAAAGCGTTTCGCACAACTTCTTTTCTGGAGTCGGAACAGCCGGCGGTTGAAGAATTTCCGTCTGGAAAACGGCAGGCGAGGTTAACATTTACGATTGAAGCTGCTGCGCGCAAAGGAAATCCTGCCACGCAGCCCTCCATTATTGTCCAGACAACTCTGTCCCCAAGACAAGTTAATCCGGGAAATTAAAAGCATGAAATTGTTCAATTATTTACCAAGAAGAGGATCTGCGATTTACATTGCGTTGATCGCAATGGGAATTATTTTTGCGATTGGGATTGGCTTGGGCACCTTATTCCTTGGAGGATTTAATATTGCGCAAAGCGCGGGGGAATCGGTTATCGCTTTTTATGCCGCAGATGCGGGATTTGAAACATTGTTTGCCGCGGAGAAATGTTTTAACCAATACGCAGAAGGAGGAAATCGGGATAGTTGCATCAAAGACGTTCTTCGATTAGATTCTTCTTTTCATTGCAATGGGAGCGATACTGCAGAAAAGATTGCTTGTCTTCAAGGTGCGATGCAAGAACATGAAAGTGCCGGAAAAAATCAGTTAGCGAATGGAGCCATATATACAATTTGCAATACGCTAAGCTGTTCCATCGTCGGCGCGGGGGGCGATTGTTCTGCGGGAGCAAGTTATTGCGCTACTTCAAAAGGAATATACACGGGAGCGCACGGCAATACATCGCAGCGAGCGATTCGGATTTCCAGATAAAGATAACGAACTCATGAGAGCAAAAAAGGAAAAGGGAGCCCCGCTACGCGGGGCTCCCTTGTTTCTTGCAATAGGGCGGATATAATAAAACGTATGATAAAAGAAGAAGCGAAACATCGCATCGAAAAGCTTCGGAAACTCATAGATCGCCATCGCTATCTCTATCATGTGGAAGACAGAGAAGAGATTTCAGATGAAGCGTTTGATACATTGAAACATGAGCTTTGGAAGCTCGAGCAAGAGTATCCCGATTTGATTACTCCCGACTCTCCCACGCAGAGAGTTGGCGGGGAGCCCGTAGATAAGTTTGAGAAGGTTGCTCATTCCTCCCCAATGATTTCCATTGAGGATATTTTTACGCAAGAGGAACTGGAAAGCTGGGAAGAATATATTTTGCGTTTGTCTAGCGAAGAGAAATTAGAGTATTTTACAGAGCTTAAGATTGACGGTCTTGCGGTGAGCATAGTTTATCAAAATGGCGTGTTTTTAAGGGGCGCTACGCGAGGGAACGGGCGCGTAGGAGAGGATGTAACTCAAAATCTTAAAACGATCCAAAGCATTCCTCTGCGCTTGAAGTTGCGCAAAAAACTGCCGGAACATATCCACGAACAAACATTGCGCCAGCGTTTGGAAAAGGGAGAGATCGAAATTCGAGGAGAGGTGTATATTGACGTGAAGGATTTTGAGCAATTAAATGAAAAGCGGCTTCAGAAAGGAGAGGAACCTTTTGCAAATCCTCGAAATCTTGCCGCAGGTTCTATCCGTCAGCTCGATCCTAAGCTGACGGCTTGCCGCCCATTGAAATTCATGGCGTATTCTCTTGTATCCGATATGGGTCAGGAGGATCATGCGCAGGAGCATGGAGCGCTTTCGGCATTAGGATTGAGAACGGATAAAACCGCAAAGATATGCAAAACGCTCGATGAGGTCATATCCTACCGGGAATCCATCGGAAAAATGCGGGATTCCTTGCATTTTCATATTGATGGCATTGTGGTTGTGGTGAATAACAATAGTATTTTTCGGAAACTTGGGATTGCCGGTAAAAGCTATAGGGGGAACCGCGCTTTTAAGTTTGTAGGCAAACAAGCTGCCACGAAGATTGTAGATATTATCACTCAAATTGGACGCACAGGAGCAGTTACGCCTGTTGCATTGCTGGATCCGATAGAGGTCGGAGGTGTAACAATTTCCCGAGCTACTCTTCATAATGAGGATGAAATTCGCAGATTGGGAGTAAAAATAGGGGATACCGTTGTGGTGGAACGAGCGGGTGATGTAATTCCGCGAGTTGTGCAAGTTCTGATGGATCTGCGCACTGGTTCTGAAAAAATGTTTTCCATGCCAAAAAAATGCCCGCGATGCGATTCTCTGTTAGTAAGAGAAGAAGGGGAAGCGGTTACGCGATGTCCCAATAAGCAATGCCAAGAACAGAAACTCCAATCTTTATATCACTTTGCTTCTCGCAAGGCATTTGATATTGATGGCTTGGGACCCAAAGTAATTGATCAGCTTCTTGATGCGCAGCTTGTGGAAACTCCGGCTGATTTTTTCCGATTAACCAAGGGAGACTTGATGCCCCTTGAACGCTTTGGTGAAAAATCATCCTCGAATCTTATCAGTTCGATTGAGCAAAGTAAAAAGATTCTATTTAGCCGTTTTATTTACGCGTTAGGAATTCGACATATTGGGGAGGAAACGGCTTTGGATTTGGCTTATTATTTCGGGAGTTTGAATTTGCTTCAAAAAGCGTCTATTGAAGAATTGGAGGGTATATCGGATATCGGTTCCACAACGGCAAAGAGCATACTTGAGTGGTTTGCGAATCGTGATAACCAGAAACTTCTTGGAGATCTTTTGGATCAAGGAGTAATAATTGAATACGTTTCTGCATCTAAAGAAAGCGGCGCGCTCAAAGGAATGACATTTGTGCTAACGGGAACACTGGAGATGCTTACGAGGGAAGAAGCGAAGAAACAAATCCGTAATTTGGGTGGCGATGCGGGAGAAGCTGTTTCCAGTCGTACTTCGTATGTGGTTGCAGGCAAAAATCCAGGTTCCAAACTGGAAAAAGCAAAAAAGCTCGGGCTTAACATACTCAATGAGCAGCAATTTTTGGATGTACTCAAAAAAGGAGGGAGCAGTTTTGGGCAATCGTTCTAAGATAAAAAAAGATGTGGAGGGCTTATGCTGAAAGCGTACATTATGACTGATTTTTTTTCTCATATACGGCGATTAGATTTAATTTTGTTAGGACCAGCTATAATCCTTTCTGTCTTTGGAATGATTTCGCTCTGGAGTTCGTCTTCTGCGTTGGGAGACTATGCAAATCTGCAAAAACAGGGAATTTTCTTTGGCGTTGCTCTTATAAGTATGTTGCTGGTTTCGTTGGGTGATTATCGTTTCTTGAGAAATTCATCGTATTTTATTCTGACACTGTACTTCATAGGTATTTTAGCTCTCGTGGGGTTGCTTTTTTTTGCTCCAGAGACCAGAGGGATTCGCGCTTGGTATAAAATAGGGCCGATTTCTATTGATCCGATAGAGTATATGAAGATTGTAATGCTTATCCTCATGGCAAAATTTTTTACATTTCGCCATACGGAGGTATATCGGCTGCGACATCTCGCGCTTTCCGGAGTATATTTTGCGATTCCGTCTGCTTTCATTGCGATTCAGCCAAATTTAGGGCCCGTTATTATATTAGGAGGTGTATGGCTTTTGATGCTTTTGGTTGCGGGTATTAAGATCAAGCACTTGTTCGCGATTCTTCTGTTGGGGTTTGTTATAGGTATATTTGTTTGGAGTTTTGCCCTTCATGACTATCAAAAAGACCGTTTGCTGGCATTTATGAAACCTGAGCTGGATCCTCTTGGGATTGGCTGGAGTCAGCAGCAGGCAGAATTAGCTATCGGGAATGGAGGAATTTGGGGGAAAGGATTTGGCAACGGAAGCCAAACCCAATACGGTTTTCTCTCTGAACCCCAAACAGACTTTATCTTTGCCGCCATAGCGGAAGAATTTGGTCTCGTGGCTATTGTTTTTCTCTTGGGTGTTCTCCTTGTTTTCTTTTGGCGTTTAATCCATATTAGTTTAAGAGTGGAAGGAAACTTTGCCCGGCTGTTTATTGGCGGTTTTGCTGTTCTTTTTGCTATGGAGGTGTTTATTAATATAGGAATGAATTTGGGGTTTCTCCCGATTATTGGATTACCCCTTCCTTTTGTCAGTTACGGGGGGTCGTCACTCATTTTTACATATATCGGTTTGGGGATTGTTCAGAGCATCAAAACTCATTAAAATCCAAAAGGGAATATTCTCATTTATGCATAGCATCCTTTCGAACGCAAAGGATGTTTTTAATTTTCCACAGTGTAACTCATTTGACGCTTATGTGAGAGTTAGAGATAATAGAGAGAAGATATCATATCCGATATCGGCAAGGAAAAGTTCGGAACGCATGTGTAACATAAGTTGGAAAATTATTCTCGTGTGTGTTGCAACAGCGCCCATATTTTTTATGAGGACTGATTTTTGGTCTGTTGTTTTTTTGGAGGGGGTAATACGAATGCGCCGAAATTTACATGAATCATATCGTTTGAATTTTTCAATACTGAATCTGAAATTTTTATGAGTCGAGAGCAGAAAGATACCAATATATATATTTCGCTCCAGTATGCCGCGCAACTGTGCAAGTACACGCAAGAGTATTTGAGCTTGCGTGCAAGACAGGGAAAACTCAAGGCCGTAAAACGCGGGCGAAATTGGCGTACAACCAAAGAATGGCTGGACGGATATATTGAAACAACAACAGAATTCAAACGCAAGCAGGCAAAAGAGATTATTCAGAATGCAACAGAACGCATGAAGCAGGCAGCTCCTCCGGAGAACTTGCCTTGCGAGTTTTCTCAAGAAATTATTCGAGAATCTTCTCGTGGCGATACGTCGCTTCTGAAAGATTTTTGGGAGATGCTTCGACAGACGCCTTCCTTTCAATTTGCAGGAACTTCGGTGGCAACTGGACTGTTATTGATTGGCGCTCTTGCATACGGATACGGAATTTTTCCCGCGAAAATTCAGGAGACAAATTATATTGTGCAGAATTTTTCCGAAGGATTTGAAACCGGTTCCAAGAAAGTGGCGAATGAATCGTGGCGCACATTGTTCAGGAACGGTTTTGAAAATCAAGATTCGAATGTTCCTGCTTTCCGGAAGTTTGCTGAACGGGGAGCCGCGGCGGTAAACGATATTTTTTCCATGGGCGAGAATATCGGGAGGCATGCTGGCGATCAACTTCAGGAATCTTTTGGTTTTGGCGCTCATGCGTTCCAGCTATTTTCGCTGGCGGGATATGATAGGAGCGTTTCGATAAAGAATGATCTGGCAACGGTTGCGCACAATGGTTATGAACGGATTTCTTTTGGCGTTATGGAAGGGTTTGGTAAAATGAATTCTCTCGCGGTGGAATTTGGAGAAGGGTTTGATTGGGGCATTGTTGGTGCGCGGGAGGGGATTGGAAAGCAGTTCCATTCGTTCGCGACAGAAAGTATCGCTTTCTCAAGAAATTCTTTGTCTGATCTCAACAGAAACATTCAACTCTTTGGGGATGGATATGAAGCTTCCGCGTGGCATGGAGATCACCTTGTTTCTACGCTCAAAGATGATATTGTTCAGGACGTAAAAGAAATGGCGACCGGATTCAATGAGAATATCAACAGCTTTGGAGATGGGTATGATGCTTTCGCTGAAAAAGTTGACGCGAATGCGTCTCTTGATGCTTTGCGCCTCGGAAACGAACTTGTTGAATCTTTTGGAAATCTAAACGATGCAGTGCAGCTTTTTGCGGCAGGATACGATGCGTTTAGTCAGAAAACGGATTGGAGAGCAAGAAGTTTTTCTGCGAGCATGTCTGAAAATTTGGAAGATCAGATCGTTTTGTTGCAAAATTCTTTTGAAGATTTGAAGGATAGTGCGCTTTCGGAACATTCAGTTTCTATGGGAGCGAACGGCATGGCTTTTGTCGGCGGCATATTTGAAGGATCTGGCGGATGGATTGGAAAAACTCTTGAAGGTATTGGTTCTTCATTCAAACAAGGGGCATTGGATATTGCGAATCTCTTTGGATCTCAAGAAGATCAAGTTCCGCAAGTTACTCCGGATCAGTTGGCGCAAGAATCTCCCGTATCTTCAGATGCGGAACCAACGCCAAGCATAGCTATTTCTTTTTCTCCAACGCCAGCAATAAGTCCCGCGCAACATCTTCCGCTGCAGCCGCAGATTCCATCTCCATCTGAAAGAGTGATTGTCATTCAGGAAAGAACTCCCGACTACTTCTCTTTGATATCAAATGACATTCAAACCGAATTACAGGGCATACGAAGTGCGGTGGAAAGAATTGCAGATATTCGTGTTATTCAGGGCGCTCAAGGTCCCGCGGGTCCTTCTGGATTTCCTGGATCCCAAGGTCCTCAAGGTCCGCAGGGTCCAGGCGGGGGAGGGCAAACAGTGGTGATTCAAAATCAAAGCCAAAAGGAAACAACATTCTCTGGCAATTTTGACCAGCTAAGCGTGAGTCACGGGAAGCTTACGGTTGACGCTTCGGGAAATCTGACCACAGACGGCGGTGTTACCGCGCAGAGTCTTTCCATGCAAACATTGAGCGTTACGGGAAATACTACCATCGGAGACGCTTCGGGAGATACGTTGACCATAAATGCCGCCACGATCGCAGTTCCGAATTCTTTGAGCGTTGACTCCGCTACCTTATATATAGACTCTTCAAACAATCGGGTGGGAATTGGAACTTCTTCTCCTTCGGTCGCGTTGGATGTTGCGGGAAATCTTAAGGTTTCGGGAACGTCAACGTTGAATGGGGTCGCATACACCTGGCCGTCTGCGGACGGAAGCTCCGGACAGACATTGACAACCAACGCATCGGGGACATTAAGCTGGACAACGATTACTTCGGGAAGCACAGACGCGCAGTATGTGGTATTAGCGGCGAGCGGCGATCTTTCGAGCGAACGAGTCTTAACCGGCACTGCAAATCAGATTACCGTAACAGACGCGGGAGCGGGAGGAAATGTTACGTTATCTCTTCCTCAAAGTATCGCCACAACATCTGCGGTTGCCTTTGCAACCATCGATACTGGGCAGGGAGCGAATGAGTTATACGATATGGATCAGAATGTTTTGACGACTTCTTCGCCGACATTCGCGGGGTTGACGTTGAGTGGAAACGCGACATTGCAGGATGATGCGCTTGGATTGTTTGGAACTGGCGGAGATATCGCGTTCGTAAATCGCTCTTTGGCGCTTGGCGCGAATACCGCCTTGGCAAGTGTATTGATTGGAACTCCGGTAACTGCGGCAACGCCGGCAAATTCACTTTTGGTTTCCAATATCACGGCCGATGGGGACATGGCTTGGTTTCTGAACGATGGGTCGGGAAATTCATGGGAGTATCTGCGGTTTGATGGGTCTGCGGATTCCGTGATTTTCAACGAAGCTGGTTCAGACATAGATTTCCGCGTTGAATCGGACGGGAACGCAAACGCCTTGACCGTGGACGCGGGATTATTTTCCGGAGTAGGCCAACTTTCCATTGGGTCTGCGGCGCAATCCACAGCGACCGGCTTTACAGTGATTGACAATCCGGCGATTACGGCGACTTCAAACCAAAATTTCTACAAATTGTTGGTAGATAACTCTGCGGCAGTTACGGTTGCGGGAGCCACAACTTCTGCGATTGTAGCTTCTCTTGCGATTGACGAGCCGAATATCACCGCTACGGGAACAGTAACCGACGCGGTAACTTTGTATATTCAGGCGGCGCCGACAGAAGGGGGGACAGGGAATTATGCTCTTTGGGTGGACGAGGGAACAACAAGGTTGGATGGGAATCTCGGCATAGGAGCGGCAAGTCCCTTTGTGAATTTTGCTTCCGCTTCAGGAGATTTCAGCTCCCATACGGGAATTCATCTGAATGACGGAACAACTACGGCGGCAGTTGCCATAGAAGGAGCTACGGGAGCAAAACTTATCTTGGGAGACAACGGAGGAGGAGCGAACGATAAGATTATTGAATATGAAGTGGATGGAGGTGTTGGCACGTTTCGCACACTCAATGATGATTTGACGACTTTGGTAGATAATATGCTCACCTTTGATATCACAAGAGGAAGAGTGGGGATTTTTGGAGCCGCGGATTCCGCAGGCACGGGAGGAGTGTTGAAGGTTACCGCTCCCGGGTCAGGCGCGGGAACCGGAATTGAAATTGTCTCATCCAACGGTGAAGAGTTAAGCTTTACCGGCTCATCATCGGGAAATATCGGCGCGGACTATTCTCTCACTCTTGATCTTGATGATAATAACGATGAAGCGGATGCGCCATTTACCATCCGCAACGGCGGAGACACGGAAATTTTCCGGTTCTCTGAAGTTGGACGTTTGGGTATCGGAGATAACGGACCCGATAATCTTCTTGATATTATATCCGCGACCGCCGCGGCGGGATTGGCAATCACGTCAACCGGAACAGATACGGATGTGTATATCAATTTTGAGCTGACGGACGGAACGCCAAATTTCGTTATGGGAGTTGACGATTCAGATAATGATACGTTCAAAATTGGCACAACTGCGGTTGAAACAAGTACGGTGCTGACCATTGATTCTCGCACGACCACATCAGGAGTTTCGGCGATTACTCTTGCGGGAATAGCGCCGACAATCGCGAGCGCTACCGGAGCTGAATATACGACGCTTACCATAACGCCACCTACGGTTACATTGACCGGCACAACGCAAGTAACTTCGCAAATGGATAGCGTATTGATTTCAGCTCCAACTATCACAGATGCGTCTGCGGTTACCGTGGATCGCGCCGCGACTTTAACGATTTCGGCAGGTCCAACCGCGAGCGGAAGTTTGCTCATTGCCAACGATCTTGCGCTTTCGGTAGTTGCTGGAAATATCGGTTTTGGAGCGAATTCCATGCTGGCTTGGGGCGCCGTGAACGACAAGTTGATTGACGACATGGAAGTCATTACCGATTGGACGGAATCTGAAAATGGAGTTACCGATGCGGCTTTGGAAAGCACGATTGTAAAAACAGAAGCGGGAGCAATGAAGATTACCACAACCGCGGGATCTTCCAATAGCGATACTATCAAAAAAGATATGGGATTTACCGCTGATCTGTCGAGTGTGGACCGGGTTGGATTGTGGATCCGCGGCACCGAGACGGGTCAAATTATTTCAGTTCAATTTTCGGAAGACGATTCCACCTATCAGGATCATAATATTACAATTCTCAAAAAGGACGTTTGGCAATATGAGGAATGGGATATTTCGGGAATTACAGGCACAAGCCGAGATTTCGTGCAGTATTATCGCTTTGTGATTGATGACGATACGAGTTCGCCCACGTTCTATATTGATCAACTGCGTTTCTACGATAAAGATAACAGAGCGGCTGAAATGTATGTGGATGGAAGCGGCCGTCTGCAAATCGCGGGGAATCAGGGATTGGAACTAACCGCCAATATCGCGTCTGGGAATCCGGGAGTTTCTTTAAATGGCACAACCGTTACTCTCAATCAGCCGCTTTCGGTGGCAGTGGGAGGAGATGTGGGAATTGATTATGATTTGCAGTTTTTGAATACGGGAATTTCTTCTATAACATCGGAAGGTTCCTTGCAGATTTTGGCCGGAGATGCCAATCACGCGGAAAATCTGACGTTAGGCACGCAAGGAACGGGAGATGTGGTGGTGGATGTGAATGACGCCGACAGCACAATCGGCGGATTTAAAGTATTGGGAAGCGGCGGGTATAATTTCAGGGTGCGCACTGCCGGACAAGTGGGATTTAAAGCGGCCACCGAACTTACGATCGCGACAGGTGCGGTTGCGATGACTCAAACATATCATACGATTGATAGCGAAGCCGATGCCGCGTCTGATGATCTTGATACAATCAGCGGAGGACAAGAAGGGGATGTGCTGGTTGCGCGCGCTTCTCATACTGATCGCTCGGTGGTCTTAAAGGATGGCACAGGCAACTTGCAACTTTCAGGGGATATTACATTGGATAATACTCAAGATGCCGCGATTCTTATCTATGACGGAACAAACTGGCTGGAATTGAGCAATGCGAACAGCGGAGCTGATGTGGCGGAAAGCTACTACGTGGAAGATGTAACGGTAAAGCCGGGAGATGTGGTTGCTCTTGATGGAGTAAGAAACGAGTTGCTGAATGAAAACCAACAAAAAGAGCGCGGCCGCTATCAATTCGTGAAGAAGGCAAATACACCATACGCAAAAGCGATTCTCGGCGTAATTTCCACCTCGCCGAGCGTCAATTTGGGCGGCGGATATGACAAGCTCTCTTCGGGCGTAGAGACTCGTCCCGTTGCTTTGAGCGGCCGCGTGCCGGTGAAAATCTCTTTGGAAAACGGAGAAATTGAACCCGGAGATTATTTGACATCTTCCACAACACCCGGATTTGCGATGAAAGCGACGAGAGACGGAAGAGTTATTGGAATCGCGCTGGAAGCGTATAACGAGGAAATAAAAGAACAAATGGAGACAACGCGCGCGCGTATCATGGAGGAACGGCAATTTGCATTGAAACGCAAAGCGCAAAAAGATGCGATACTCGCAAGGGGGGAAGAATTTTCTGAAGATATACAGAACCCGATTGTGGTTCCCTCCATCCCTGATTCTGACGATGTGATTACGATGTTTGTGAATGCTCATTGGGCGGGGTTGTCGTTTGATGAATTTGGATTATTGCAGGCAGAAGGCAATGAAGATATAACTAATGAAGACGCAAAAGAAGATGGCTTTACGGGATTCTTCCGGCGCGCAATCAGTTCTTTGACGGGAACGGTGCAGACATCCGGCAATTGGGTGTTTGGAAAAATTACGGCGAGAACCGCGCGCGTCGAAAAATTGGAATTGGTAGACCAGCAGACAGGGGAGGTGTACTGCACATGGATTTCAAACGGAGAATGGGAAAAGGTGAACGCGGACTGCGATCGGGTGGAATATGTAAATGGCCAGCCGGTTATTGCCGATCAAGCCACGAATTACGATGCGATTGAGAAAGCAAATGCGACTCCAACGCCGGAATCTACTCCAAGCTCCTCGCCAAGTCCAGAAGCTACTCTAGGTCCTTCCTCATCACCGGAACCAGACCCAACTCCAACGGCAGAGCCAGTTCCAACTCCAACTCTGACTCCGGAACCTGCTCCAAGTCCTTCTCCAATTCCAACGCCAAGCCCAACACCAGAACCCAGCCCATCCGTTCTCCCAACTCCGACGGCGGCGCCGACCCCAAGCATTTCACCGTCTCCAGAACCCACCATATCTCCTAATGCAACACCCTTGCCAAGCCCCCAAATAACTCCCACGAGAACACCAGAACCAAGCCCCACACCTACTCCAACGCCGAGTCCAAGTCCCATACCAGCTACAACTCCTGCTCCTGAACCTTTGCTCACGCCTCCTCCCAAACCAAGTTCAACGCCGAGCCCTCCTCCTGCGAGTGCGCCAGTCCCGACGTTGAATCCCAGTCCCGCGCCAGAGCATGAGTCAGAAGAGGATGTTCCCTAGACCGCGAAATGAATCTGCGTAATTAGTCTAAAAAAAGTTGTTCTATGATACTCTCAAAATTCTTCCAGTGGTTCCCTCAAAGCATGTTAATCCTCCTCTCGTTTTTGCTCCCCTTATGGTTCCTTCCCTTCACGCAGAACATTCTCGGCTATCCCAAACAAGTGCTATTGGTGATTGCGGTGTTTGCGGCATTTGGAATTTGGCTCGCGGGGCAAATGCGGAGCGGAACGTTCACGTTGAGATGGGGAATGCTCCATTGGGGCGCGGGCGCGTTTCTTGCCGCTACCGGCATCTCTTCGATTTTTTCAATCTGGCGATATGGAAGCTTCTGGGGATGGCCTCTGGATATTGCGGATTCTTTTTTGAGTGTTTTATGTTTTGCCGCGCTTTTCTGGCTTATGTCCCAGCAAAAGGAAGTTCGCGTTATTTTCAGCATGGCGACCGCTTTTCTTGTTTCATCGGCGTTGGCAATTGTGTTCGCGTTCCTTCAGTTCAAAGGCATCTTTGTGCTACCTTTGCAATCGCTCCAGACCGCGAATTTTCAAACGTTGGGCACTCCAAATTCAATCGCGCTGCTGGCTGGAAT
Source organism: Candidatus Wildermuthbacteria bacterium RIFCSPHIGHO2_02_FULL_45_25 (assembly GCA_001823215.1). Classification (GTDB taxonomy): domain Bacteria; phylum Patescibacteriota; class Minisyncoccia; order Minisyncoccales; family UBA10102; genus O2-12-FULL-45-9. The sequence goes on from MHTV01000020.1 coordinate 12,979, forward strand.
TTTGGTTCCTCTGGCGCTTGGATTAAGCCGATCTTCACAAATGTTCGTGAGAATAGGGTTCACTGCTCTTGCGTTGGTCTTGTTTGGGATTGCCGCATTCTTTAATTTTGCCGATGCGTGGATTGTGATTATGGTAGGGCTTGGCGTCCTGCTTGCGTTTGAAGTATCAAATAAACGGGAACATCTTCAGTCTTTTGGGACATCTTTGATTATGATTTTGATCGTGGTTTCGGTGTGCTTTTTCTTCCTTCGGGATTTCGCGCTTCCGGGAGCTCCTTCAACGCCGGCGGAAGTTTCTCTGAATTACGCGGGGGAAATGGAAGTTATCAAAGGCATGGCGCAAGAAAATCCTTTACGGATATTGGTTGGGACGGGCCCGGGAACATTTGAATTTGCGTATTCTTTGTATCGTTCAGCATCCTCTAATAACTCTTTGTTCTGGAATACAAGATTTAGCGGGGGAGTTGCCGAAGGGCCGGATTTCTTGGTTACGCATGGAATCGCGGGATTCAGCGCGTTTCTCTTGCTTATAATTCTTGGCGCGGGATTTGGGACGCATTGGCTCTATTCGCAATCTGCGGCGCGCAAAGAAGTATCTGCTCCCAAAAGAGTTCTCAAGACGCTGGCGCAATCTTCCCGAATTGCAAGAGTGGATTTGAATAAAACTGGTTCGGGAGAAATGAACATGGGAGTACAAGAACATGCGCTGCTCACCGCCATGCTGGCCGCGTTCTGCGCAATTGTGGTTGCCTTCTTTCTGTATCCCGGAAATATCATTCTCTGGTTTTTGTTCTGGATGTTAGTCGGAGGAATTGCGTTTTTCATCTCTTCAAAGGAATTTGCATTTGCATTTTCCCGTTCTCCATTTGTGTCTTTGGGAGTTTCGTTTGCTCTTTTGAGCGTGTTTGTGGCGCAATGCGGCGTGTTGATCATCGGAGGAAAGGGCTATGCGGCGCAGGTTTCCTATGCCAAAGCGATCCACGCCGCGAGAGAGAATAAATCCCAAGAAGCGGTGCGGTATCTGCAATCTGCGGTGAAACAGAATGGCTCGGTGGATGTGTACCAGAGAGAACTCGCGCAATTGTTCGTTATCGAGGGCAATCGGATTGCCGCGGATTCTTCCTTGCAAGGAGAAGAAAGAGCGCAGAAAGTGGGAGCTATGGTGCAGGGGGCGATTGCCGCGGCCAGAAAAGCGAGTTCTTTAGTACCTGAAAATGTTGCGAACTGGAATGTGCAGGGAGTAATCTATCGCAATCTCATTGGAGTGGTCGGAGCTGAAAATTTCGCGATTGAAAGTTTCCAGCGCGCCGCGCAGAGAGAACCCTCTTCTCCTTTCCCGTGGACGGAAATGGCTCGTGTGAGAATTTTGCAGGTGCAAGCGGCTGATCAAAATAAAGCTGGAGCGCCAAGCGATGAAAGGGCTAAACAGGTGGACGAAGCTGTAACCTATTTGGGGAAAGCCATTGCGCTCAAAGGCGATTACGCGGCGGCGCATTATCTCTTGGCGGTTGCGTATAGTCAGCAAGGGAAAGCGCAGGAAGCAATCTCCAAGCTCGAAGAAACAAAACGAATTGCCCCAAACGATATCGGAATAGCTTTTCAGCTTGGAGTTATCTATCGTCAGGAAAAGAATTTGCCAAAAGCGGCGGCTGAATTTGAGCGTGCGGCAATTCTCAATCCAAATTACGCGAACGCCAGATATATGCTTGGGCTTGTGTATGACGCGCAAGGGAAAACATTGGAGGCGTTAATAGAATTTGAAAAAGTGGAGGAGCTCAATCCCGCGAACGAAGAGGTGCAAAAAATCATTGCGAATTTGCGAAACGGAAAAGCCGCGTTGGACGGCGTTTCCGCGCAGGTGTCGCCATTGGAAGAGAATCCGCCGGAGTTGAGTGAGAGTGAAGAATAAATATAAGAATAAATGGCAGGAGATGGGTTTGTATATGCGTATTTTCACATCCATACCATATACAAAACCCTCCATGCTAAATCTATAGAGTGATGCGTCGAAAACATCTTCTTTTTCCTTTTTTCATCATTGTTTTCGTGTTTATCACGGGAGTTAGTTTCGCTTTGAACGGAT
>MHTV01000021.1 GCA_001823215.1 Candidatus Wildermuthbacteria bacterium RIFCSPHIGHO2_02_FULL_45_25
CCACAAGGAAAAGTTATGCCTAATCTGTGGAAAACTCAAAGGGGGATATTGGTATAATATCCAAATGTATATATCAAAAAAACACTGTTTTTTACTATTGTTGTTTCTTTAACCCTCTTTTACGCGAAGAAGTTTCTTGCTATTATAAATTCATGAACCAAGAAAAATTTGCCGAGCGAAGTGAAATTCCGGAACAATTCCCTTCTCAAGAGGAAATTAAGTCTGTTTTTGAAACTCTTCTGCAAGGCCAGGAATATACAGAACTGCGCGTACAAAGCGATGAAACAGGAGTGTCTCTTTACGAAATCGAGGTTGCTTTGGAAGACGGAGAAAAGATCGAATATAACTACCAAAGAGCTACATATGATTTCAGAGATCCATCACTCCCCCCGGGCGCACGGTTTTTCTGCTTCAATTCATACGATCAATTATTCTGCTGAAGGTATGCCCTACGGCGGCCAATGCGTAGCCAATTATCTCGACGGAACATGGGAATATGTTTCATAGATGAAATTTTGCCTTCCCTATTGAATATATTCAAAACTTACGCGGCAAAAAAATAAAAGACCTACTTAGCTTATTGCTTTTCGGTTTTTGCGTTTATTACCCGGCCCGAGGTGGTCATGCAAAGGCAGTGTCAAAGCTGGCCAGTATGCATTCCAATCGGGAAATCATGTTGGCAGAATCGCTCTTCACAGCTTCCAAAGTAGGGACATCGAAAACCTCCGATCCCGCCCAACAGATATATTGAATATCGAGGACTATCTTTCCCTCCTTCGAGAAAACATTCCACCGACGCATCACATAGCAAGTCGCATAACGCGCGCCTTGTTGAATGGTCCATTGCCGCCCACAGACTGTAAGCGTATGCGGCGAGAATACAGTTACGCTATGGATTTCCGTATTCCCCACCCCACCGATCAAATTCGTACTTTTCTCCATCTCCCACCTCAAATACATTTGATTCAATCCCTTATATCCCATTAATCAAACCAAGTCAAACAATCATAATATCCCAGTGGCCAACTACAAAAACGCCCCTTAGGGGGCGTTTTTGCTATTTTCTAAGAGCGCTTTTTTGCGGGCCGCTGGTTTCATCGCTTTTATCTCCAGCATTCTCTTTTTTGCCGCAAGTCGCTTTGGGCTTTTCTTAGCATACCTCACCTTCTTCCTTACGACGAATGATCGTTTTGCCATAGTTTGTATTATGTAGTAACCTCTGGTTCCTTCGTGAACCCTAACCATAAAAGTAGTATACCATTCACAGTTGAAGAAACAAGGCAAAGTATATTTTTCGGAATGTTTACACTTGGCTTAGTCGAAATACTCCCCTTCTCAACCATTTTCGCGGTTTTCGACTGGGCATCTGAAATACAAATATCAAAAACGATTCACTCCATTACGTATTCCAAATGTGTTCCTGATTATTAGATTGCAAGATAATGCCGATTTTTATAGCCGCCTAACTTACATCCTTTTTCTTTTCCTCAAACTCCTGCTTGTTAATTTCGCCCTTGGCGTAACGCTCCTGCAAAATTTCAAGCGCGGATTTCTCGTTACGGTGAGTTCCGCGAGATGGGCCTGCGAGCCATTTGATAAGCGCGACGATGCCAGCGATTATCAAGACCCACCAGAGAATCATGAAGATCCAGCCGAAGCCGCCAAAAGACCCGAATCCAAAGTTCATCATATTGCTTGTTGAGTTATTATTCCCAAAGGGAGACGACCAACCTCCCCACATCATGTTCATCATCGGCATCCAGCCGCCGCTTATCCCTGAAAATGCCGCCGACGTGTCGCACCCTGAAAGACGCTTGCCCATAACGATGTGGATTTGCTCCTCGCCGTCTTCGCCATGCGTCTGTATCATCATCGCGTTCATCGCGGCGTGCGACTCGCCGGCCATAGTGCCCATAAAGTATTCACCCAGAACACCGAATTGCTCATCGTTGAGATCGGCGCAAACAACCTCTTTTACTTGCAGTTTATTCCAAAGCTCTTTGCCTTCCTGTTCTTCGCGGGCAGTATGCTCAACCACTTCATCCCAGTCAATTTGCGTATTGGAAAAATTACCCATCATTTGGGCATTCACAGAGCCGGCAACGATCATTGATCCGAAAATGAACGTTGTGATTAAAAATATTTTCATACGATTGTATTTTAGCTCATTTTTACGTTACTTACTATTTCTTATTCTCCTTTTCCTGCCACCGGTAGTGAGCTTTGTTACTAGGGCGGGCATAATGGTTCAATAGCTTGGAATCGTCCACCACAAAAAAGCCCTCCCATGCGTTCTCAAGAATCCGTTGCTCGAACGGTGCGAGAACTTCGAACCGTTATTTTGATGCGATGGATGGAAATAGCAAAATAGTAATTATCCTCGTTTCATATCTTTCTTTATCATTCCAACGATCTCGGGAAACTTAGGGATATTGAAGTGACCGTTTTTGCTCTTGTAAGTAACAAAGCGTGCCTTCTTCAATTTCTTTGCGTATTTTTCTGCATGGGCGATCGGCACCACATCGTCGTCCTTCGAGAACAGCAGATACAGATTTTTGGCATTCTCTTCCAGTAGGGACAGATTCGATTTCAAATCAAAACCGCCGAACAAATCCTCCCCGAGCAGAGAATTATCGAATGGCGGACAAACAAGGTATATTGATAGCGCCTTTTTCGGCAATTTATTTTCCGATAAATATTTAGCTAAAAATACTCCGCCGAGAGACGAGCCAATCAAGATGAATTTGCCTTTCAAAAGCGGGATGTATCGTTTGAATAGAATCTTCCAGTCCCTGTATTTGGCGTTGTCTTGCAGCGGCATCCGAGGAGAGATTATTTGAAAACCCTTGCCCAAGCTCTTTTCCAGATACTCGCCGGCCCAATATACTCTTTTCTCCGTCGTGACTTTTTTGGTTTTCAGATAATGCAAATAATCCTTCTCATTCTTGAAGGTCATTCCGCCATGGACTACAAGTATCTGAATTTTATTTTTGTTGATTATTGCCATAATTAAAAATCTTTAACCACATTCGCTTGAACGAGAGCTTGATAATGGTTTGGTTTTACTCGCTTTAAATACTCAATGATTTTCCCTCGAACTGGCGCAATTGTGAGATTTTGCGATTTCGCAAAATTCATTATCTTTTCAATTGCACTTTCTATTTCTGATTTTTCCTTCACCATTAGCTCAACTTCTCCGATATTGTAGATAAAATCATGAAAATTAACAATGTCGAGGTCAATGATAAATGGCTCCTTTTTATATTTTTTCCGTGTAGTTTTACAAGTACAAAATGGAAAATATCCGGCTTTTGCCAAATCATCGGCAACACTTCCGTTGGGAGACAGATTTAGAGACTCTCTTATTTTCTGTTCATCCTCTAACTCATCATATTGGTCAGCCAATCTATCGGTTCCTTCGTGGAGAGGAAGTTTTAGCTCAAATTTGCCCTCACGAGAACGGAGCCATTTATCATTTGAGGTTAGAGAAAAAATTTCTGTATCATAATAAATGTCGGTAAAAACCCGTTCATTCAAAAAATCAGCGTTTTTTGTTAATCGCTCCTTGTCTTGTTCGTTTAATATAAATTTTTTCTCTACTTCAATCATAAAAATTATTTTATCAATTCTTCAATTGCAACATTAAGTGCTTTGGCGATTTTGCTCACCGCAAAAACAGATGGCTTCTTAATAACTCCAGTTTCAATTTTGGTAAGCGTTGTATAGGGAACATCTGCTTTGCGAGCAAAATCGTCTTGCGAAAGCTCTAATTTTTGTCGCAATTTCCTTGTTTTTTGTCCAAGTTGATTACTTTCCATATATTGATAACATATTACTGTTGCTATACTTTGGAGACAATATTACGCTAACAGATATGAGGACTTTTATCAATTTCGTAACCGCCAATTTTTTCAAAAAAGAAACGGCAATACCGTATGCAATGACGATTAATCCCCAATAAATTGATTGCGGCCTAACTATTTCTTTGGTATCTGAAACTTTTAAGTTTCCTTTTATCAGAATCAATATCCCTATTCCTATTAATAAGATTTGGACCATATTTTGATGCTTTAGTATTTAATTTGCAATTTTTTAATAATTCTAAACATCTCAATTACTCATTGTGTCAACCGCACTTGAGGCATGGGCAATATGAGAATTTATCATCGTTTTGATCTCTTTAAATATGTAACTTAAATGAAGCGAAATTAACGAAAATCCAAAAAACCAACTAAAATTAGAATAAAATAAATCATTTAAAGCTAAAAGGGAAGATTTATTTAAAAAATATAAAAATGGAAGAATGATAATAAATATAATTATAAGACCAGAAATTATTTTTATAAACCTCCCTACCCTTTGCGCTATATTTAAAACAAACCTTAACAAAAGAGAGGCAAAATAAACATATAGTAAAATTGATCCAATTGGAAATAACATTCCGAGGGCAAATCGATTCACAAAAATTTCAAAGGCGTTTAAGAAAACTGTAAAAAAATTGGTCTATATTATTGGAAATTTTTAAATATGAATTTAAAAAAAGAAATAGGATAAAAATACTAACAAAAATTGTCAAAATTTTTCCTAAGTGATAACCGAATTTTTTAACTTTCTTATTTTTTATTTTTGTAAAAAGGATAAAAGACAAGCAGGAAAAAACAATAATGTGGAAAAACTCTATATTAAATTTAACAAATTTAGCAAATATAAATAAGATTAAACTTAGGAAAGCAAAACTGCTGATATAAACTGCGATAAGCAAAACAACTGAGTAAACCTTTAAAATATCTTGAATGATTGATTTTTCAGAATTCGTCATATTCATATAGATATTATATCAAGAAATTAACCTTTTTACTATCAGAGGTTTTAACATCTTATCTCAAAAGGATATGGGAGAAATCCGCCGCCAAAATTAGCGAACGAGCAAAAAATGGAGGGGTTTTAGGGAGGAAATTTTTGCCCGCGAACCGACGGGTTTTCCTGCTCGCCGCCGCCATTGGCGGGGCTGGGCGAGCGAACCCTCTCAACTTCAAAATTTGAGTTCGTATCTAGTTTCTTGGCTCCGCGACCAGGACTCGAACCTGGAACCAAGGGATTAACAGTCCCCTGCTCTACCATTGAGCTATCGCGGAATATTTTTATGTTAAAGTACACAAAGATAGTATAACCGTTAAGGCGCGATATTTCAAGGGCAAGGGCAGGCCATGGATTTGGAAAGTCATGGCTCGTCAAATTGTTTTCTTCAAAAGCAAGCGTCTTTCCTGTTTACCTCTCCCCTGCTCTGCGGTATGCTAAAGAAAACCCATGCAAGCCATGAAAGAAGAAATTCTCCAAATACCAGACAAAGCAAAAGAATGCTACGAGGCGAACAAAACTATTCGACTGCCACGAGGAACGCCGTATCTTGGCATGGGCGCATCGTTTCATGCCGTTCTCACTGCATGGTATTGCAGAGCTGACATCCAGCCATTTCTCGCTTCTGAATATTCGCCGTATTTTTCCCGAGAACCATTGCCTCTGGGAGTTTTCGTTTCCCAATCAGGAGAAACTTCTGAAGTTTTGTGGAATCGAAAGCATTTTCAAGAAATTGTCGCAATTACCAATCACGCAGATTCCCCGCTTGCTTCTTCCCATCATATCAAGCAAGTAATTGAACTGTATGCCGGGCAAGAAGGTTTCACGGCGACCAAAACATTTATGAACACGCTTGCAGTTCTCTATCTTGGACTTGGCATGGATCCAAGAAAGGCAATCGAACAGCTTGCCGAGATTGCCCGCTCTTTTCCCCCAATTGCCAAAGAAGAAGCAGAAAGAGTTGCTTCCTATATGCAGGGCAAGCAAATCAAAGGACTCTTTGTGCTCGGAACCGGCCCGAATATCGGAGTTGCGCTCCAAGGAGCCCTCGCGCTGGCTGAATCCACCGCGTTTGCTTGGCAAGGAATGTCTCTCGCGCAGTACGATCACGGATACAAAGAAACGGCACGGGATTCCACAGTTCTCATGCTTACGGGAGCATATCCCAACCAACAACGCATTGCGCAAATCCAAAAAACATTGGAAAATAAATCAAACGCGTGCGTGTTCATGTTTCAAGAGCAAAAACTTCCCGAACTATTAAGTCCCTTCACGCATACGTTGCGTCTTTATCTGTTTATGGAAGCCCTGCAAAAGCAACTTGGCATTGATGCAAGTTTGAAAATAGGAGAAAAAATTACCAAAGCCCCAGAGCCAACTTAAGTATATGACCGACACATCTTCCCATCGCATTATGGTGGCAGTCAGCGGAGGATTCGATCCTGTGCATATTGGACATGTGCGGTTATTCCAAGAAGCAAAAGTGCTTGGAGATGAGCTTGTGGTAATCTTGAACAACGATCATTGGCTGCACAAGAAAAAAGGATACATGTTCATGAAGCAACAAGAGCGCAAAGAAATTATTGAAGCATTGCGAGTAGTGGACCGCGTAGTGATCACCCAACACCAAGAGAATCCCACCGACATGAGCGTATGCCGAGAGCTTCAAGAACTTCACCCTCATATCTTTGCCAATGGAGGAGATCGCAAACAAGACAATGTGCCGGAAGCGGCAGTATGCGAATCCATCGGCTGTAACATGATTTTCAATGTCGGGCATGGAGGCAAAGTGCAATCGAGCTCCTGGCTTCTCAAAGAATCTCTGGGATCGCTTCCGTGTTTTTGCCAGTCGGGAAAGAAATACAAAGAATGCCATGGCGCCAATTCCGAGGCAGGCAAGCCCCAATGAACGAACTCACATTGGCAAAAGGACAAGGTCTCATTATTGTCGCTCATCCCGATGACGAAACTATTTGGATGGGCGGTACGATTGCCAGCTATCAGCGTGCGGTAGATTGGATCATTTTTGTGTTGTGCAGAAAGTCCGATCCTGATCGTATGCCCAAATTCATGCGCGTTGCCACGCATTATAACGCGCAAGGGATTATCTGCGACTTGGAAGACGAAGCAATCCTTTCCATAGAAGAAAGCATTCTGCCCATCCAAGCCATTATCCGGCAACAACTCCCCCTCAAGCGCTTTGATTATCTTTTCACACACGCTTCGTATGGAGAATATCGCCATGCCCGCCATCAAGGAGTGCATCTGGCAGTAAAGCAAATGCTAGAAAACCGAGAGCTTACAGTTTCCCGAACTTTTTCTTTCGCGCAGCAGGTTCTTCCTCCGGAAAACTTTTGCGCATCAAGAGAAGACGCCGCCTTTTATACTCGCTTGAACAAACAAGAACACAACCATAAAAAGCAAGTGATTGAAAAAATGTACGGCTTTTCTCCAGATTCCTTTGAAAGCAAAAGTTGTGACGCTCGGGAAAGTTTTTTTGAAGGATTACAATAATTATCCGCATTTATGAAATCTGTTATTTTATACGCCCATCCTGTAGAAAACGACGGCTTGAGCATTCAAGGAGATATGCTATATCGGGGCATGAAAGAAAATGGCGAAGATGCGCGGCCTTGCCACTGGCGCGGCGCTTTGCAGCGCGATTGGCTATACAGAACCTTTCAGCCCGATATTGCCATTGGCATTGGATTTTGGGGATATACGCCCGATCTTATCTTGCATCCCAAACAATTTGGCGTAACCCCTGTCCCGTGGCTTGTAGCTGACGGTTGGGTCGCAAATTATCACAATGTGTTGCAAGAACTTCCTTTGGTGTTTGTAACCAGCACATGGGTAAAAGAAGTGTATGAACGGGATGGCGTGAATACCAAAAATTTTGTGGTGGCTCCCGTAGCCGTGGAACCAGAGGTATTTAAGCCCATTCCGAAGTCCGATCCTCGCGTGCAAAAACTGCGGGAACTCCTTGGCGTGAAACCGGAAGAAAAACTGCTTCTCACCATCGGCGGCGATGTTACTTCCAAAGGAGCGCAAGAAGTTTTGCGCGCGCTTGCGCAAGTCAACAAAGAATTCAAAAATTGGAAATATATCTGCAAAGCATGGGAAGACGACGGACGACGAGAATACTCCGATGAAGAAAACGCTCTTATTGAAGCCCTCAAACTCCCAAAAGAAAGAATTTCATTCCTTAGCGGTTCATATTCCCGAGAATTTATACCTTACTTACTCAACGCCGCCGATATCTATATGGCTCCCAGTCGCATTGAGGGATTTGGCATGATTCAACTCGAAGCTCAAGCATGCGGAATTCCCGTAATCTCAATCAACGCGATGGGGCCGAAAGATACGGTTGTGCATGGCGAAACAGGGTATCTTGCAAAAGTTGCGCACACCATTGATCTGGACAGCGAGCTGGTGTACCCCGAAATGGGTTTCCCGGAAGAAATGCGCATTTTCTTTGAACGCCCCAAAACATTCGCCTATCGGGCCGACATTGATGACCTCGCTTCATACTTGCTCGAATTGCTCTCCAATGATGAAAAGCGAAAACAAATGGGCGAACATGCCCGCGAGCACGCTTCCAAAAATTTCAATTACCGTGATCTATCCGCCAAAATGACGCAGATAATCAAAGACAGGCTCGGAATTCATTAATTCTCTTTGCTCCCGCGCTTCCTTTTTGCGTTTAAGCAAGGTAAGACACGTCACAAAAATCCTAACAAAAATATAAGAGTTTTTTACGGTTCACGCATTCTGAAGCGAACAGATACGTTCCAGCAGACCACCCTTGAAAAGCAGCGGAACTAAATCCAATCTTGCCGGTTTTGCCATGCAACCATTCGTGAAATTCCCATTCTTGCTTGTTTCCCAACTTATTGGCTTGAGCGAGCAATTCGAGTTCTTGTTCCGCTTTTTCCCATTGTCCGGTCTTCACCAAAGCCGCAACATAAAACCCGCCGATAAACGGCCACACTCCTCCGTTGGAATACACATAGGGTTTTTTAGCATCGCACTTTTCAAAGTATGAATGCCATTCTTTTGATCCTTTTTTTAGCGGAGGATCGATTGCGCGGCAAGGATAAGGACGATGAATCTTATTTTTTTCGATATGCTCAAGAATTGATTTGGCAATAGATTCCGTAGCCAAGCCAGTTACAATCGCAAGCAAGTTGCCCAAGGTATCAAACCATTCTTCCTGTTCCCTGTCGCCGTCATGGTTTTTCCATGCCCAAGGAAGATAATATCCCAATTTTTTGTCGTACAAAGCAAGATACTCCTCAATCTCGCCATTCACCACGCGCCGAATATGCTCGGCTAATTCTTCTTGCCCCCACATGCGCAGCGCAGCGTAATGCAACGCCTGCGTATTCAACACTCTCCCGTATTTATGGGGAAACGCATCCTCCCAATCCATGGTGGGCTGCTGCACAATCAGTTTGTCTTCATTGGGGTCCTGATAGCGCAGCCACAAGAGTGCTTTTTCAATGTTCTGCCGGTATTTGGTTAACAGCGAATTATCTTGGTACGCACGGCCGTACACTTGGTGGCCGATCACATACCAAAGCGTGGAATCAATGGAGTTAAAGGTAACTTCGGATTTGCGTTCGATGTTGTACGATCCCACAGCATTGGGGATTTGTCCCAATGCTGACTGGTGAACGCTCAACAATTCAATGCTCGCGCGAAAAGGAGATTGGAATTTCTTATCTATCAAACTCGCTCCCAATGAAGTTACCATACTGTCTCTAGCCCACGTTGCTTCATACCCTCCTGGCAATCCTGACGCATAAAAACCAGTGTGTTTCGCGCAATGCTCCAACGCCTTGATTGCCCCTTCTTTTGCAGTTTCTCTTGAAGATTTATTCATACCTTTGAATTACGAAACCAGTGCATACAAGGTTTTGAGAACGTTGGGAACGCGACTGGCGCGAGCACAAGGAATTTTTCAGCAGAAAAATATCCGTGTTCTCAAAACCTTGTATGTGCTAGTTTCGTAATTGAAAGTCATACAGATGAAACATGATTATATGGTTCCAACGCAAGACGCGCAAGAAGATAGGAAAGCGTGGATTCCGCTCCCTGATTCAAGTTGAGCGACTCCTCCCCCAATCCATCATAGCATCCGCCGGTTGCTTCATCATATACCATTTGCTTGAGATGATTCTTTCCTAAAAACCATTGAAACACGGCGTGAGCTCTATTGAGATATTCTTTTTTGCCGGTGGCTTCATACGCCACGAGCAACGTTTGCACCATGGAAGATGTTTCTTCCGGCTGCTGATCGAAATACGCCCGTTTCCCCTCGCGGGCAAACCAGCCGTTCTGGCCAATAGGCGCAAAGTAGTCTTTCTCGCATGTAATGCGCAAGAGGAATTTGAGAGATTTTTCCGCAACTTCCAGATAGCGAGAAGTCTTAGTCGCAAGATACGCGTAGAACAAGGATTCCGACAACTTGCTGTTGGAATAGGTTAACTCATCTTCAAACCACATCCAGTCGCCAGAGCCATTTTGTTCAAAACGTTTCACATGCGCCTGGGCGAATTGCATGAAAAAGTTGCGCAAACGCGGCATGCTAGCTTTTTGCAAAGCAAAATAGAAGCCAATCATAGCAAACGAAAGCGCGCGCGGCGAGGATAAGACACAAGAGCCCTCGACAGCTTTCTCGAACATTTCTCGCGCCTCATTTCTCATGTCTTCTGGAACCGCATCTTGCGCCATGACATATCCCAAAGCCCAGATCGCTCTTCCTTGCGCATCTTCGCTCTTTTCTTGAGGCAAGCGTTTTCGCTGTCCGTTTACCAGATTCACGAAAGAACCGTTTCTTTGCTGGACAAATCTAAAAAATGCCAGATACGTCTGAATAAGAGAGACCGCTTCTTTGGGAGCGTAAGGGAAAGCTGCGGATGCCGCAATGATTGCCCGCGCGTTATCGTCGAGCGTGTATCCATACCGAAGATCCGGTTTAATATGCCGCGCGAACTGGATAATGCCAAAGTCATCGGTTACGCGCTTGAGGTGATCAAGCTTGAGTGCGGGAAGCTTTTGCTCGTCTACAAGCGGCGCGTATTTTTGATATAAGGAAAAATGCGCCAACGCGACATTCGGCCATGACATGTGCCGCGTTTTCAAATAGGCGTTTTTGCCCATCTCCTCGCGCAACTTGGGATCCTGGCAAAGAATAAGAAGTTTTTGCGCAAACTCTTTGGAGTCTCCGGCTTTCACCAGAAAGCCGCATTCGGGCGTGACAATGCTTCTGGCATATAACGAACTCGTGCTGATAACTGCCGTACCGCATCCCAACGCATAAGAAAGCGTCCCACTCACCGATTGATTTGGGTCCAGATTGGTCGCAAGATAAATATCCGCGCTCCGCAAGTAGGTGGTAAGTTCATCTACCGAGAGATAGCGGTTATCAAAACGCACATGATCCTCCAAGGAAAGCCGTTTTACTTCCTCTTCAAGAAAATTTCGATATTTCTCCCCTTCATGTTTTCGCACGGCAGGGTGAGTTACTCCAAGGATAAGATACAAAGATTGAGGAAACCGCTCCACTACCGCAGGAAGAGCCCGAAGCGCATATTCAATTCCTTTCCCCTTACTCAACAGTCCGAATGTCGCGAATACCAACCGATCCCGCAATCCAAGTTTTGCTTTTTCCTTGTCCCCGTTTGCCGAAGCAACATAAGGGATGCCATGGGGAATCACATGAATTTGCTCGGCTATAGCTTCATAATCGTTTACAAGAATCTGCTTTGAAAATTCGTTCATCACAATCACCGCTTTCGCATACGCAAGGATAATCTTTACCACATGCCTCATATGCTCATCTGGATTTGGAAGCACGGTATGCAGGGTAACAATTACGGGTTTTTCGATCACCTGAAAAAAAGGAATGAGGTGATCTCCATAATCACCTCCAAAAATTCCAAACTCATGCTGAATATGCGCAAGCTGCACTTCGTTTGCTTGGTTTAATTCCCGCGCAAGCGTAACATAATCGTCAATTTGAGAGGAAATAATTTGACGCGATACTTGAGAGTTGTAGGGGTAGCTATCGGTTACTTTATCGTTAATGGCAAGCACTTTTGCCTTCAACGCAGGATTGTATTTGCGCGCCATCGCATCCACCAAATCTTTCGTAAAGGTAGCAATCCCGCATTCGCGGGGAGGAAATGTAGAGAGGTAGACGATACTCGCGCTCTTCTTCGGAAAACTATTTCTTTCCATAGTCATGTCGTTTTGCTGGATCCTGCATCTCCGCAAGCAATTCTTTTAGAGATACCAAAGCCACCGCAATTCTTGTGTCTGCAGCGCCATAGTAAATATACAAGTCGTCTCCGAATTGCGCGGTACCGGTGGGAAAAACCACATTCGACACAAATCCTTGCGCTTCCCATGGTTCGGTGGGTGAAAATAATGGCTCATGAAGGCGGCCAATCACTTTTAAGGGATTTTCCAAATCCAGCAACGCCGCGCACGCATGATACACCCGGCCTTTATTGGTTTCTTCCACTCCGTGAAAAATAATAATCCATCCTTCCTTGGTTTCAATAGGAGGACATCCACCCCCGATGTTTCGAGATTCAAACCAATGCTTATTCTCCAGCACCACTTGATCAGGAAGATGGCGCAATTGTTCCAGCCAAAAATTTTTATCTTTGAGCTGCCGAAAATTGTCGAAAAACGTAATCTGCATATCAGGCAGCACTCGTTGCAATAACGCATATCTTCCTTGAATCTTTCGAGGAAAAATAAAAACGTCTTTATGCCATAGCAACACATCCTTCCCTGCCCCCTCCTCAAAGAAAGAAGAAAAAAATGAGTAGGAATCCTTAATGCGCAAGTCATCGTTCAGTTTGTCAAATTCATGGTAAGGAATAAGGGGGCTGATAATTCCTTTTTTCTCGAACGTCTTCAAATCTTTACTTGTCGCATACGCGGTAATCGCGTTTTTTCCGTCATGGGCGACATAGAATATATAAAACGTCTTGCCTATTTTCACGATTCTCGGATCTTCTATCCCCTTGCTCTCATAGGAAAATTCTCGATTAATGATAGGCCTGCCCCATCGTTCCACTACCTTGGTTGGACCATCAAGCAATGCGTAGCCAATCGTCGAACAAGCATCTTCGGCAATCGCCCGATAAAACATTTGAATACGATTTCCTTCCTGCCACACTCCGGGATTCAGCACAGCTTTTTTTTCAAACGCGAGATTGGTTGGTTCCAACACTACTCCAAGCTTTTTGATATTGAGCATGCTCTTTTGAATAACGAAAATAAATCTTATCTGCTTTTTTAATTGTCTGTAAGTTACGAAATCAGCGCACACAATGCTTTGAGAACACGGATATTTTTCTGCTGAAAAATTCCTGGTGCTCGCGCCAGTCGCGCTCCCAATGTTCTCAAAGCATTGTGTGCGCTGATTTCGTAACTTACAATTATTGTAACAAAAAAACAGCATCAAGCATACTCTTTGGCGCTGTTTTTTTGGATCTAATATCCCTTGAGCTTCTTCAAATTCTTGTGATCGCGAATTTTCTCTAAAGCTTTTGCTTCAATCTGACGAATACGTTCGCGTGTTACTCCGAATTCAGCTCCCACTTCCTCCAATGTATGCGTTACACCGTCTTCCAGACCAAACCGCAAGGATAATATCTTTTGTTCGCGAGGAGCCAAGTCCACCAAAATTTCATTCAGACGTTCCCGCAACAATGTGCGCGCCGCATCCACCGAAGGAGGAGCCACTTTTTCATCCTCCACAAATTCGGCAAGCACGCTATCTTCGTCATCTCCTCCGACCGGAGTTTCAAGAGAAACAGTTTCCTGCGAAATGCGCTGAATATGCCGCACTTTCTCAACTTCCAATCCCATTTCCGCGGCAATCTCCTCTGCCAAAGGTTCACGTCCCAAATCCTGCAGGAGCCGCCGGCGAATCTGCGTATAGCGAGAAATCGTTTCGATCATGTGCACCGGAATACGGATCGTGCGCGCTTGATCTGCCAACGCGCGGGTAATCGCTTGCCGAATCCACCATGTGGCGTATGTTGAAAACTTGTATCCCCTTCTCCAGTCGAATTTCTCAACCGCGCGAAACAATCCAAGATTTCCTTCCTGGATGAGATCCAGCAACGTAAGATTCGGCGATCTTCCCACATACTTTTTCGCGATCGAAACAACTAAACGCAAATTCGCTCTCGCCAATTTTTTCTTCGATTCCTCATCCCCTTGCTCAATGCGCTTGGCAAGCTCTTTTTCCTGATCTGCGGTAACAAAAGATATCTTCCCGATTTCTTTCAGATACATCTGCACAGGATCTAGAGGAGCTTCGTCCGTAAGCAGAAATTCTTTTTGCGTGGGACTGGGCTTTTCAATATCCAGATAGTCTCTCACCTCCCGCACCTCAATCCCCTCCTCTTCCAGGCGTTGATAAAGATGTTCTAATCCCTCAATATCCTGTTCGATTTGAGGAAACGCATGCAAAATTTCAGCGTAGGTTACAAACCCTCGCTGGCGAGATTTTTCAATAAGTTCCTTGATGCGTTCTTCGGTGATAATCTCTTTTCTGCGCGGCCGGCTTGATTTCTTGGCTGCTTGCTTCTTGAGAGGTTTTACGGCTTTTTCCTTCACATTGGTCTCCTGCCGCGTTTTTTTCCGGGATATTCCTGAACGTAAAGATTTTTGTTTCTTTTCTGCCATTTGTTTTCGTTGGTTCAATGTTAATTGGATGCTTTTCCCTTGAGCTTTCTCTTGAAGTCCTTTTACAACCGAAGGTTTTGCCTTATGCTTGAGATTCTTATGGGGACCTTGTTTCTTGGACTTTGACGAAATTTGAGACATACAAATAATCAAATAAGCTGTCGGGAAACGTGCTGTAATTCGACAAGAAGTTTATGCACTTTTTGATCATCTGCTTCTTGCTCGGCGGCTTTCAGCTCTCTGGCGATGGCATCGCGCTGTTTGTTCAGCGTCAAGCGTTTCAATTCCCGAAGACACATCAGAAATTCTCTATCCATATCCCCAGGCAACGATTCTTCTTGCGCTTGACACGTTGCTTGTGCCTGCAACTCAAGTTCTTCTAAGTACTGCGCTTTTTCAGGAGAGAAGACTTCTTCTGCCTTGCCCGGATGAAAATCGGGCACGCGTTTCATTCCCTCCAAAAACTCTTGATAAAATATGGAAAAGTACGAAATATGTTCTTGCGCAATATACTGTAGACTCGAAGGGTGCAAAAGCGCCAAAGAAAGCACTCGCTCTTGCAACATCTCCTCTCTGGTCTTTTGAACCTTTTTACCCTTATCATCAGCTGCCGGATTTTTTCGCGAAGAAACACCCGAGCCAGCTTCAATTCGCTCCAACTCTTCATACACACCTTTTTCGGGAATGCGTAATTCTTTTGCCAACAATCCAATCCAGTGAGATTGTTCGATCTTATTGGGCAAGCGTTTAATAAGCGGCAAGAGAATGCTGGCAATGCGTTTCTTGCCTTCCGCGTTCTGTCGGTCAAATTTTTGAAAACTTGTCTGAAATGCGAATTCCACGAAAGAACATGCTCGATTCAAACACTTCTTCCACTCTTCGACTCCTTCGAGCACTGTATCGGCAGGATCTTTATCTGGCATCGGGATAACTTTCACCTCAAATCCTTCAGCTAACGCCAGATCAACGCCGCGCCGCGTGGCGTTTCCGCCTGCCGCATCCATATCAAAGGCAGTATGCAAAACATCGCAATATCGCTTGAGCATCTGAAGTTGAAAAGAAGTCAAGGCAGTTCCTGAAGTAGCTGCCACATTTTCAGACCCTGCTTGCCAAGCCATAATGCAATCCATATATCCTTCCACCAGCAGACAATATTTTTGCTGGCGAATGGCCACTTTCGCCTTATCCAAACCATACAGTATTTTTCCTTTGTCGTAAATAAGCGTATTGGGAGTATTGAGATATTTGGCAGCGTTTGCCTCTTTTGCTTTCTCGCCAAAAATCCGACCTCCGAAACCAACCGGCTGGGAATGGATATCAAAAATCGGGAACATAATCCTCGACTGGAAGCGATCGTACACTCCACTGGGAGCGACAATCGCAAGACCCGCTTTAGAAACATGCTCATTTGTATATCCTTTTTGCCGCAAAAACTGTGCAAGCGCCGACGAGCGATCGGGAGCATACCCTATTCGCCATTTTTTTATTGTCTCGTCAGCCGCTCCCCTCTTCTTTAGATAGGCAGCAGCTTCCTGCCCCGTCCGCGATTCGGCAAGTTGTTTCTGAAAAAATTGCGCGGCTAATTCCACAATTTCATACGATTGCTGACGTTCTGTTTGAGTTTGAAGAAAATTTGCATCTCTTCTGGGCAACTCTACTCCCGCTTTTTGAGCAAGCAACCCAAGCGCATCTCCGAACTCAATCCCCTCGATACGCATGACAAACTTGAACACATCCCCTCCTTCGCCGCACCCTCCAAAACACCTCCATATTTGCCGCGAAGGAGAAACAAAAAACGAAGGACTTTTTTCCGCATGAAAAGGACACACGGAGCGAAAGTTTGTGCCCGCTTTCTCAAGTTTGATGTATTCCCCAACCACCCGAATAATGTCCAAGCGATTTTTGATATCCTCAATAGGTAAAGAAGAATACATAGCAATACACATTTCTTACGAATTTCTTGAACGATTCAGCGTCGCTAACGCGAGCGCCGACAACATCAAAGAAAGATCGCGGAACAAAATATCCATCTGGCTCCAATTAAAGATAACAATCCCTCCAAGCAATCCCGCGCACAAAAGCGCGGGTATCCAAACTTTTTTCCCCGTCAGCAACCACACCCCCAGCGCGATTTCCCCGATAGAAAACATCATCAACACCGCTTCATGAGAAACAAAACGAACCGTCATATTCGTGAGCCACAAAGGAAAAAAACCAATCCAATCAAAAGGATTCACGAAAGCGCGCCATGCAGAATAAAACAAACTGAACGCAAGAGCGATTTGAAGCAAATATGCGGCGACTGTTTTATTTTTCATACGCTTGCACTGTTATCTTGCCGGTTTTCGAAGGAAGCAAATGATCATGATACCGCCACTCCCCAATCTCATTAAATACGAAACTCCATTCTCCCCCGCCGGCAATTCCCTCGCACGCGTCAAAAGTCATACTCTGCTGGACAGTATGGCATTTTTCAATCGAACTTCCGGGATATCCCTCATGCGTAGGATGCATCGCGGAAGCCGGCCACATGGGCCTGGAACTTTGATTTTTGAAAATGACTCTATCCCCTGCTATAACCGTCAACTCTTGGGGCGCATATCCTTGATCGGTATATACCACCGTATAGATTAAACCTTCATCTACGGAAGATAGAGGCGAAAAAGAGGGCGACACTTGGGAAACCGGAGAGGATGTAAACGCGGAAGTAGGACTTGTCTCCACGACAGGAGCATTAACCTTTTGCCACACGAGAAAACCTCCAAGAATGATAACGACAGCCCCCACTATCCCAATCATAAGATTTTTGATCATAGAACTTGCAATAATTCTTACACTTATAACATAAAATTATTTGAACTTTTCTTTATCATATCGCGTTCTCAAAAAAAGAATAGTCGCCAGAGAACAAATGGAAGGAACTTTTCTCTTTTATTCTTCTTTTTTTCGGCACTCGCGGCGATATACCGCATAAGAGTACCCTATGGAATACAACGCAATTCCCGCGGCGGGAAGCGCGGAGAAAACGGCGAGCTGTGCCGGCAATATCATTCCCAGCAACGAAATCGCTCCCGCGTACCTGAACAATCTTCCTGCTCTCTCGTGCGTGAGTTTCCATACATGGTCGCTTGAAAGCGTCCATGGAGTGCGAATACCTACAAACCAATTGCGCTTCGAATGAATCAGCATACCTCCCACAAACCACCAGAACGCCGCAATCCCCGGAGTTAATACCAGATTAAAACTAAAATGATACCCCGTATTCCAGAAAATCGTCAGGGTATACAGATACAACAGAAAACCAGCAATACCAATCCAAAAAAGGTTATAATGCTTTCGGAAAGAAACAATATTATTCTTTAAGGGATCTATTTTTGGAATAGCGACAGAAAGAACAAAGAGAAAAATCAATACAAGAGGAAGTAAAAACACCCCAAAAAATTTGGGCATAAATCCATCAGCTTCTCCTCGGATATTCCAATGAGACACAACCATCGAAGGTAATTGCGGATAAAAAACAATCCCAATTACTACGGATAGAAGAATACATCCCAAGAAAATTTTATGTGAAAACGCCGAGGACATAATCTCTTATCGCGTGAAGATGCTCTTAGTTTCACCTTACCATATCTCTCCTTTTTCTTCTATCCCTTTGAATTACGAAACCTATCCAATCTGCAGAATAAAGCCCATACGATTACAAATCATTTCCCGAATACGAGAGATTAAAACTTTTGTTGATCAGGGGAAAATCAGGAACAATATTTCCGGGACCTGCATGGCCTAATGCCGCCCAGTTTAAGAATGAGGGGTCGCGGACATCCACTCTCGCAATTTGCCCATGGGAATCAGTTGACACCACATGCACAATTTCCCCTCTCCATCCTTCAACGATACTTATAATCATCTCCTCTTTTTGGAGAGAGATATTCCCCCCTTCTGTCAAAATTTTTCCTTGAGGAATTCGTTCCAACGCTTGTTTGATTAAGTTGCAAGATGTATGCACTTCTTTCACCCGCACCAAAAATCTCGCATACACATCTCCGCCTTCAGCCAAAGCAATTTCTTTATCCAAATCTGCATACGCGGCATAAGGATATTGAATCCGGGCATCTATGGGCATTCCGAGCGCCCGTCTTGGAACACCCACAACTCCATGAGCAAGCGCCGTTTCTTGAGAAAGAACGCCAGTTTTCTTTAGACGGTTTAACAAGCTTTCGCTTTCCTGTGCAATACTGATAACTTCTGAAAAATCCTTCTCGATATGTTTCAATTCCCGCAGGAGCCATTCTTGCTCCTGGCTGGCAATATCTTTTGTTACTCCTCCAATCGCATTCACGCCTCGCAGAAATCTGCTTCCGGTTAAGCGATCTGCGATACGCATTGTCATTTCTCTCAATCTGGCGCCATGCGCGCCTCCGAAATTAAACCCCGTATCCAGCATAATGAACGCAATATCGCCAAAATGGTTCGAGAGACGTTCAAGTTCCGCATACACCACGCGGAGAAACGCGCTGCGATCGGGCGCTTTAATCCCGGCCAATATCTCCACTGCCTGGCAAAACGCCAGAGAATGACTAAATGAGCTATCCCCCGAAATTTTTTCGGAAAGCCGCACTTTATCTTGAAGCGGAAGCGTCTCAAAAAGCTTTTCCGTGCCTTTATGCGTATATCCAAGCCGGGCTTCAAGTAAAAGAATTTCTTCTCCCGCCACATTAAATCGAAAATGTCCGGGCTCGATAATTCCTGCGTGAATAGGACCTACCGGAATTTCATATACTCCTTCTCCTTCAATTTTTTCAAATGCATATCCCTTCCCATTGGCATGCGCCGGACGACTATTCCAGGGGAAATCCTTTCGCAATGGATAAAGATTATCAGGCCAATTTTCATGTAGCATCAACCTGCGAGAATCTGGATGTCCTACGGGTTTTAAACCGAAAAATGCGGCGATCTTTCTTTCGTAATTCCACGCTTCATGGATACCAGGCGCAACAGAGGGAAATTCTTCTGTGCCTTCCAAACGAATGAATGGAATAATAAAGAGATGCTCTTTGGGGATTCCAAAAATATAGAAAATCTTAAAGCATCTCTGCTCTTTTCTTTCATCTGAAGCAGTAATGATTTTTAATTGCATCTGTTCCAGTTTGGCAAAAGACAAAACAACTTGCACAATCTCGCCCATTGGCACTTCAAAAAATGCCGCGTTCCCTGAAACTCGCGCATTATAACCTTGAGGAATGTATTTCTTAACATTGTTCAGTGCCATAAGATTAAAAAGGAAGCAAAATTAAGTTGATAAGCGTTGCTATGAATGGCGGAATCCATACACTCAAAACAAGAACTGCCGCAAGCAGAACAAGCGGGGGAAGCACCAACCAGAAGTTCATTTCCCCTTTTGTAATTCCTTCGGGGATTTCTCCAAATGCCATTGAATGCATTTGCCGCAATACTCCCGCGAATACAATCGCCATACACGGCAAGAAAAACACAATTGCCCAAAGAGCATTCTCCATCCCAGCTGCCGCAATAAAGAATTTAGTCAAGAACAAGCCAAAAGGAGGAACTCCAATAATCGCCAGCAATCCGGCAATAAATGTAACACTCATGAAAGGAGCTGCCGCCACACTTCCTCTCACATTCTTGATTCTGCTTGAACTGTATTTCAGGAAAAGATTCCCTGCTGATAAAAACAGGGATGATTTCACAAGTGCGTGATACACCATGTGAAGAATCGCTCCGAAAACACCCACTCCTCCGAATCCAAAACCCAAAGCCATGATCCCTGCATGTTCGATACTTGAATATGCAAGAAGGCGCTTATAATTTTTTTGCCCAAAAATCATAAAAGTCGCAAAGCATATTGATATTAGGCCCACTCCGATAAGCAGTATGCGCGAGAATTCAGGACCAGCCGCAATGTCTGTGATAGTTCGAAAACGCAGCATTGCGAGAAACGCCACATTGATCAATGCCCCCGACAGCAATGCAACTACGGGAGCCGGAGCTTTGCTGTACGCGTCAGGTTTCCATGCGTGCATTGGAACTAATCCAATTTTTGTGCCATATCCCACAAGGATAAACGCGAAAGCAATTTTCGCAAGCGCGGGATCTAAATTTTCAGCTCCCCATGCCAGAGATTCAAAAGTAACAAAGCCATGCCCTGGCATGACAGAACCGAAATACAGTAACGTGCCGAAGAAACCGAGAAGTAAACCAACCGAATTAAGCACAAGATATTTCCACGCGGCCTCAAGCGCAGACGGTTTATTGTAGAAACTAATCAAGAATGCCGTGGACAGAGTTGTAGCTTCAATAAAAATCCATGTCAAAATGGGATTTGTGGAAAATGCTCCAAGGAACATGGCGGCAATAAACAAACTCATCAGCACAAAGCACTGGCGTACCCTGCGAAATCCGATAATGCCTTTCGCTGTTTCAGCTCGCAAATATCCAACTGCATACAGAACAGAAAAGAATCCCACAAACGCCGCCAAGAGAACAACGATGCACGCAAAAGGATCAAGAGAAAAAAATTCAGATACTTGATAAAGCCCCCGGCGGGATACCTGAAGCGCAATCAGAACCGCAAAGCACAAAGAAACCGCACTCGCAGCCACAGAGAGGTATTCAATCATCCGCCTATTTTTCAGCCATACGCACAAAAACGCGGAAGCAATCGGAGACAATATCAGAAAAAAAAGTTCCATAGATAGTCGTTATTATTCTTCTTGCAGATGCTTCAATGCCGTCGTTTCCAATGTCTCGAACTTTCGGTACATCATCCAAGCGAATACTGTTACCACCGCAACCCAAACGAACAGCTCAAATAAGATTCCCAGTTGCAACACAGGCAATTCCTCTAGACCCGCAAGAATCGCAAATGCCACAATTCCATTTTCTAACGAAAGAATTCCTATAATCTGCGACAAGACTCCTCTGCGATTCGCAATCAAAAAACACGATAAAAGAATCACCGCGAGACAAATTGCAAGCAATTCACGATATTCTTCAGAAAGAGCAATCAAAGAGCCAAACATGAGCGAATGCGCCATTGCCACAAGCCCCGCGATCAAAATAAAAGTCAAAGGCGTATTAAGATAGGTGCTCGCCGAAAAGGCAATATGATTTTTCCTTACCAAATTTCCAAACAAGAGAGGCACGCCGATTACCTTTACGCCCAAAGCAAACACCACAACAATAAATGATAATATTGACTTGTTCTCCATGAACGAAAACAAAAGCATGGCAACCACTGCAAGTGATTGAAAAGCATACAATCCGATCAACCCGCTATTCCGCTTTGCCACATGCATTAAAAGCGATGCGATAAAGATGGCCGGTATAAAAAGTTGAAAAATGTTATTCATGGTTATGCAATAATCAGACCAATAGCGACAACGCTTAGGATGAAAGAAATCAGCAGAAGATCGGGAAGCCGGAAAAATCTTAATTTCGCCATGGAAGATTCGAGGATGGCAATGGCACAGCAAAAAACAAAAATTTTCACTCCCCAAGCCAGCATTCCCATGGTTATTCCTACCGCGCTTAGCGAAAAATCAATTCCAAAGGGAAAAAATACACTCGCTCCCAGAGTCATAAAAATCATCAGCTTGTTCGCCGAAGCCCATTCCATAAGAGCAAGCCGTTTGCCGGAATACTCAAGAATCATTGCTTCGTGAATCATCGTTAATTCCAGATGAGTCGCGGGGTTATCAAAAGGGAATCTGGCGGTTTCGGCAAGAAGAGCAATGAAGAATCCTCCAAATGCAAGCCCGATAGGCAATAAAGAGGCCAGCGCAAAAACAGACGATGCCATGGCTTCCGCAATCCCAAAGAGATTGGTTGTTTCCGCAAGAAAGGCCAATGCAAGCAACGAGAACATCAATCCCCCTTCCGCAAGCGCAGAGATTGTCATTTCCCTGCTTGAACCGAACCCTCCAAAAGCGCTTCCCGTATCCATGCCAGCCAGCGCAAGAAAGAATGTTCCGACTGCCAAAACGCCAATAAACACAATAATATCGCTTGTGAAGGATTGCGCCATAAGTATTGTGACCGTCGGAATGCCAGCAGCCGCAGCTAGCGTTGCTCCGAATACCACAAAAGGAGCGAAACGAAATACCCAAGACGCGTCTTGGCTTATCACTTCATCTTTATGTAGCAACTTCCACAAATCCTTATAGGGCTGGAAGATGCTCGCGCCTTGGCGGTTTTGCATCCTTGCTTTGATCTTGCGAATAATGCCCACACACAAAGGAGAGAACAAAGGGATCAAAAGAAGCTGAATAATCCAAAGAATAATGTATGCCATAGGTTATAGAAGCGAAGCAATTAAGACAATCAGAAGTGCTACGAATATATACATGATATAAGCATTCAAGTTTCCGCCTTGAAACCTCTTAGTCCATTCTGAAATGCTCACAAGCAAATTATAGACAGGGTTTTCGATATACTCCTTGTACACATCTGCCAATCCAAACGCGATTGTTCTTACCTTTGGAAGATATCTGCTGTCAGCATCGCTATACTCAATTCCCGTTTGTTTCGTTGGTTTCAGAATCCCTTTGAAAATAAGGATGAGCGACCGGGAGAATCCGGTTCCGGTAATTTCCATTCGGCTCGTCAAATCAACTCCGCAATCCCATGTGGATCCAATTGAAACCTTCTGGTTTCTCTTCACGCCATACTTCACCATCATCGCAATAACAAGAATGGAGCCCGCAAGAACTCCAGCGATTCCCAGAGAGGAAACTTCGGCAAATCCTCCGATATGTATACCCTCAAAAGAAGAATTGAAAACTTGCGGAACGCTTGAACTGTTTATCAGGGCATTCGCGATCTCCCGCAAAAACGAAGCGATAGTTCCCGCAAAGATTCCCAGAAGCATAATCATCCCCGCGAGCAATCCCATGCTGAAAATAAGAGAAAAGGAGGACTCCGCCGCGTGTTCAGCTTCATGACTGCGCGGACGCGCAAGGAATGTAACGCCAAACGCTTTCACAAAACACGCGATTGCAAGACCACTCGTCAGCGCAAGAGAGCCCGCCGAGAGCAAAAACAACCATTTTGAAATTGCATCCAATGAACTTACTCCCTGAAAAAGCGTCTGAAAAGTCAGCCATTCAGAAAAAAATCCATTGAGAGGCGGAAGGGCTGAAATTGCCATCGCTCCAATCAAAAACAAAAACGCGGTTGCGGGCATACGCTTCGCAATCCCCCCAAGTTCCTCAATATTTCTCGTATGCGTCTGTGAAATCACGGAACCCGCGCTCAAAAACAACAAGGATTTGAAAGTAGCGTGATTGAGAGTATGGAATAGTGCGGCAATGATCCCGATCACTGCAAGCTCCGGCATGTCAAAAGAAAGAAATGTCATCGCGCTCCCCAATCCAAGAAGAATAATACCGATGTTTTCAATGCTGTGGTACGCAAGCAAGCGTTTAAGATCATGCTCATTCAATGCATATAATACCCCAAGCAAGGATGAAATCGCTCCCACTGCCAATACCACAAGTCCCCACCATTCAGGAATCGCAGAAAACATATCCAAAAATACCCGAATCATCATATAAATACCTGTTTTAATCATGACTCCCGACATTAACGCAGACACGAAAGAGGGAGCTGCAGGGTGCGCAGCGGGAAGCCATGTATGTAGAGGAATAATGCCAGCTTTCATCCCAAAACCAATCAAAGCGCAGAAAAATATAATACTTTGCGCAAGTGCTGGAACTAACGCAATTTGCTCCCCGATAGAAGCAAAACTAAAGGAACCAGTAAATTTGAATAACAGCAAAAAGGCAAAGACAACAAACGCAGTGCCAATATGCATCATGATGAAATATCGAAATCCCGCGCGCACATTGCTTTCTTCTTTGTGCTCATAGATAACGAGGAAATAAGATGCTAAAGACATCAGTTCCCATGCAAACAGAAACAGCACACTATTTGATGAAGAAACCACGAGCATCATTCCGCAGATGAAGATGTTATAAAAAAATCCGAGCGTTCCCAAATTGTATCTTCCGAAGAATTGGCGCGCGTATCCCATGCCGTACAAAGAGCAAAACAAAGCGATTAACGAAATTGTAAAAAGAAAAAATCCAGAAAGTTTATCAATTGTGAACGAAAGAGAGAGAAGCGGCGAATGAGAGAGAAGTGCTTCAATCTCAAGCGCATACGGGGCTTGGAGACAAAGAAGAGAAAACGCAATCCCCCACAAAGACCCTATCATAGCGAAAAAGAAACTCCATATATTCGCCAAAACAGCATTCCTATAAAGCGCCAAAGAACCCAGTGCTCCGATCAAAAACAATCCAATCAAAACAAAAAATCCTTCTTGTGCGCCAATAATCGTATTCATGTTTTTTTCTCATCAATCACTTCCAATATCAATAACAGATGACGCAAAATTGTCATAGGAGACGGAGGATCTCCAGGGATATGGTAATCCACAGGAACTGTGGATTCTGCTCCATCCTCCACTGCGTAAGAATGCTTATAGATTCCTCCGTTGATTGCATCATCTCCCACCGCAACCACAATCTTGGGATTTGGAGTAGCATGATATGCTCTTTTGAGAGCTTCTTTCATATTTCTTGTTACAGGTCCTGTTACCATTAACATATCCGCGTGCCTGGGAGAAGCGACGAAGCGCACGCCAAACCGTTCCACGTCGTAGAAAGGGTTGGAAAGAGCAACCAACTCTTGCTCCACAGAATTGTCAGAACCTGCGTCCACCTCTCTGATTGCCAACGAACCCTTGAAAAGTTTTTTTATATATTTTTCAAGTTTTTGACCAACTTCAAAAACCTCCGCTTCCTCGGATTTTATATCTGCCACCGAAACAACATAATCAGGCGTTGAGAATACTTTAAAGAATAAACCAAACATACAAAAGCCGACTCTGCGCCATCCATCACGCAGAAGAGTTCAGATCACAGAGCACACCACTGCATAAAAAATGCGACGTGCTCAGTAATTTCAACTCTGTATATTATTTATATATGCAATAATACACTGTACTCCTTTCAAATAGTCTTGTAAAGAGAGATTCGCAGCCCTCTTTTTCTCTTGATGAAAATCATGAACATGCTATAGTAGCATATTCCTATTCCCGTTCTTTCCATCACCAAATTCCGCATGGAGGCAACATGAGTACCGGAGTTCTAATGCCCCAAACCACCCCGATTGCATTCGCAACGGAAATCATGGGACAAAACTTCTATGGACCAGACGAGCGATTCGGCGCTGGGAGTCCCGATGATTTTGTTCCAATCCCATTTGCCCCTAACTTTTTGCAAAGGCACCAATCGGATCATGCCCTTATTTTTATTCCTGCCATCTCCAGTGCGGACATGATCCGGAGATTTCCCCAATATTTCATGGACCTTTCCCACAGGCCCTGCCAATATGCACAGGAACCCTTCGCCCGCAGTTGGGGGCACGCGCGATGGCATCTAATCGCCCTAAATCCTCTGCCAGGTTCTACCGACAAGACATGGCATGAGCAAGTTGTTTTGCTCAAACAAGGCGCGACTGTCCCCAGTGCCAGATCCCTCGCCTTCCTTGCGCTTGCGCACTATCTTCGAACGCGCAAAGTGCTCTTTGAGGATAATCCCGGACGATCGTCCTCAACCGTTATAATCACCAATGAGAGACACCATATCGCGGTGCGCTGTTTCCAAGACGCAAACTCCCCCCTCTCCATTGTTTTTATGCCCAGGCCAGATTCTATGCGCCTTGCTCTCACGAGTATCGCCCAAGAATTCACCGGCTAGAGCAAAAAGCTGGCGTGTTTGAACTACACAAGGCACCAAACACGCCAGCTTTTTTATTTTTAAAATTTTTTACAGTGGCAAACAATATAAGGCGCCGTACCCAAAGGTCGTGCGCGCCGACCCCATTTCGGCTTCCAATTCCGATTT
>MHTV01000022.1 GCA_001823215.1 Candidatus Wildermuthbacteria bacterium RIFCSPHIGHO2_02_FULL_45_25
ACGATACCTTCACAGAGCCGCCTCCGTCAAGGTACTTTGCGAGTCGCCTGACATCTTCCGGATTCTTCAAAATCTTCTCGTAGCTCGGAAGATTCTGGTTGTTCAGAAGCTTGAGGCCCAACTCCGCAATTTGTTTGAGTTCTTTTGCTTTGGCTGGAATTTCATCCAGATTTCGGATGGATACGGAAGTGAATATCTGAAGACCAGCTTCTTCAAAATGCTTCCCTACCACCGGGGAGACCTTCTCGATGTAACGCGCGGTTTTAATGGTAGCCTTAGCGCCAGATACCAACCCATCGCCACCCGGGCCAGTAAACGTACTCGCTATCCCAAGCAACGCGAGCGAACCAATCACAGGGTCCGCATCGTCATCCCCCAGAATAATGAGCATGGCTTGTTGGCCAACATCCAGCGCATCCCCAATGACAAGCAAATCCAGACCCATGCGGATCGCATGTTCTTGAATGGTCTTTGTGTCGCCACTCAAGATGCGCGCAATTTGAGTATTAACCACTTCCTCTGCCAAAGACATATACAACTGCTCATGCAGAGGCGCGCGAATGAATGTATCTGCCGGACCCCAGCCACTGAAGCAGTTGCAGGGATCATTGTGCTTCCAATTGGAACCCATGAAAAACGTATTGTGTCCATGGCGCAGTGGCACGTTGTCAATTTGCCAGTACCCGCCGCTGTTGACTTGGGCAGTACAGGACATTTCCGCTACCGTTGGTTGAGCAGAATAGGATTCGCGACAAGGACCCGCAACGCTGTGCAGATACACGACTGCACCCGGGCTTCCCCACCCATGAAACGTCGCAACACCAGACATATTGAATTGGACATCCCTATACGTCATATTGATGGGAATCATGGGAGGAGTCGTAGCCTTTGCCCTTGTTTCCTTCAGGATACTATTCACTTTCGTGAGAGTGCGTTCCGCGGCAATGCCAGTGCCTTCCTTGAGACCGAGTGGCTTGAGAATCTCTTCGCCGTGGGTCTCTTGGAAACATTTGGCAGCAGCTTCTGTCGCCTTCCCGTAGTATCTTGTCTCCATTCCAAAAGATCCAGGCTTTCCCAAGGGCGCGACCCGGCATTCTGAATAGAGATTGAGGAAGCGTTGGAACTTCCAAACGTCCGAACTCTGCATCCCATAGGAAAGCGTTCTCTTGGGATCAAAGAGAAAGTCATCTGGAATTCCAGGGACAATCCCCTTTGACTCTCGCAGTGTACGCAGAATCTGCTGGAAGGCATCGCTTCGAGCATACTGGTTCATTCTGCTTAGTAGTTCCCCGAAGGACTTGGGAGGTTTCACATGGGCAGGCGGAGGCACGGGGGAAATTTGTAACGCCAGCGCAATGTCGCCAGACGAAGTTGCAAGCGTTACCCTCGCAGGCATTGGCGTTGGATCCAAAGGAACATCGGGTGGTGGCGTGCTGATGGGTGGAGGATTGGATGTGGGTGATGGCGTTACCGTTGGTGTCGCAGGATTCACATGATGCGGTCCAACGTCGTCAAAGTAGACACCTGCTGTTTTGTCTCCATCCATGATAAGGGTACAGGTATACCCCGTAGCAGACGAACAGGCCAAACCCCAACCCGTAAAGTCATCGTGATCTTCAGAGGGAATCTCGATCTTGACCTCCTCGTCAAAATCATAATTCCCGCCACTTGGAGAAGGATCAAAGATGACCGAGCCGCCCGCGATACCCATCTCACCTTTGTAGATGGAATACGCAGTATGATTATGATTCGCTGCGTCATGGATCAGCAGAGATGGCAGATCAAGGATATGCACCTCTACTGACTTGTTTCCATTCATGGTGAGGTCGCATTTCTGCTTTCCCGCGCAATCTCCTCCCATTTTCAGGCCATAGGAATCGTTCGTAATAGAAACACTTAGATTTACTCCAGAGTTTCGAGAGTACGTATGATCTCGCTCAGGAGCTGGATTGATGTCGACAACACCATTCTCAACGACAAACGTGGTTTGCCCGTTGAGAATCTGCGTCCCATTGATGGAAAGCGTATATCTCGGCTCCGCAGGAGGAGGCGTAGGAGTGGAAATGAGGAACCGTGCATCTACAGGGTAAGGTCCAGGATTGCCGTCCTTCCCTACCACTCGAATGTTCACCGCTCCCCGCCCAATCTCCAGAATACGCGCAAATTCCTCCACAAACGCGCGTGCTTCTTCCTGGGTAGGAAACACCGGCCCGTAGATGTAGTCTCCTCCTGGATCCATAAGAAACTCTGTCTTCACTTGATATCCAGGGCCTGTGTAATGGGATATGGCCTCAGGCGAATCTCCGTAGATGAAACTCGCGGAAACAATGAGCATGAGACTTCCCAGAAGGAATGCCAGACTCCACCAAAACCCTATGCGCATAGCTCTCCTTTCGAACCCCACCTATCTATATATTATTGTGAGGTGCTACATTGTTCGTATCAAAGCAATGCGGGAATGTCCAATATGTCCGACAGTTTGTTTACAATACAGAAAATTTAGATAGAAGATACGAGAAAATAGTTCGACACTTTTAGAGAGATATTACGCGCAAAAAGACATTCTATCCAAAACATTCAGCAGAATTTTATATGTGTTCTTTCCGCACATGTTGAGAACTTCCTTGTATTTAAAATAAGTGAAGTTTTTCTAAGAAAAGAGCCCATCAATAGATGGGCTCTTTCAGCCTCCTGAAATTCCAATTGCCTAAGCATTCGAAATCTATGAATCTCTCGTGCCACCTCGGGCAAAGCTTGCACTATCTCCAAATGCGGTGGCGGTTCCCCCTTTTTCCATGAAAGAAAAATTCTTGACGGACCGGCAATGACCCCACGCACTTGGATTTTTGCCACCCTTTCTTCCGCCTTCTCTCCAAGAAGGTTCTCTTGAAGCAGTCGGACAAGCCAATTTTTTGGATGCAAGGATTTTTTGTGAAAATAGAGGGATCCGGCTTGCCAGTAGGGTAATGGACTAAATTGTTGCACAAGGTTGGCAACATCAGGAGATTCTATGAGCATGATCGGAGGATCTCTAGGTGTTCCCCGAACAAAATAGTAGCGTACCATGATTACTGCCTCCTCTCCCTTTTCATATTTCCTTTCTATTAAACCTTATTTTTGATCCGTTTGCAAGCGATTTCCCCTGGTTCGCCATGGCAAATCGCTTGCAAACTTTGTGAGTGGAGTACCTTGTACTCATTATCCTAGCATTTCAATTGTATCCCTATCCCAATAACCTAATTGCCACTCCAAGGATAGCCGCAACTACTCCCACAATCCAAAATCTCATCGTAACGTTGTAAGATGGCCAGCCCAACGCTTCAAAATGATGATGAATGGGAGCCGCGAGAAAAACTTTTTTCTTGCGGATTTTTTTGGAAAGCACCTGAATAATGACCGAAGCGGATTCTGCCAAAAGCAGGAATGCGATAATAGGCAACACAAGCACGGAATCCGTTAAAAAGGCAACTACGGTAAGAGCGGCGGTAAGTCCCATCGTGCCTGTTTCGCCCATATAGAAACGAGCAGGCGGGATATTAAACCACAAAAATGCGAGAATTGCTCCGGTAACCACAAAACAAAACGCGGCAAGGTCAATTTGAGCTTGCGCCAAAGAAATAATCCCAAATGCGGCAAAAATCGAGGAAAATACTCCTCCGGACAATCCGTCAATTCCATCGATGACTCCCCCGCTATAAGTGGCAAGCATAACAAACACGAACAAGGGAATATAGAAAATCCCAATCGCAATATCTCCCACGCCAGGCACATGAATCGTACTCCAGTCCAATTTGTAATAAAACCAAAGCGCTCCGACAAACCCGATCAAGGCCACAAGAGCCAGGCGATCGCGAACATGCAAACCGCCTGCGGCATACCTCCCCAATGCCGGCCATATCTTCTTGAGAAATTTTGAAGATGGCTGGGCAACCACTTGCACAATATCATCAAGAAAGCCCACCGCGCACGCAGCAATCAACGTTGCGAAAGGAAGCCAAGTTTGGTTTCTACTCAAAAAGTTAAATTTTTCAAACCACCAGATATTACTTAAAGACAACATGTAGAAAATGGCCGCGGTAGCCAAAGGAGCAAACCAAATAAGCACTCCGCCAAATCGGGGAGTTTTCACCTCGCCTTCGGTATGAAACTTCTTAAAATACGTTAATGCTCCCCCGCCCATCGCGTGCTCGCGCACTGTTTTGCGCCACATTTTATGGATATATAAAAAGCGAATCCACCAAGGAGTAAAAGCCAGCGCAAGCAAAAAGCTAAAAATACCTACCACAGCGATTTTAATGACGCTTGTGGATAAATCAATCTCCATCAAAATGTTTTCCATAGATATGCGCGTTCGATCCAGTTTAGTAATTGCTTTGTTTCACCAAAACGATCTTCCGATCCCAGCACTACGGTAATAATCTTTCCGTTCCCGTCAGGCGGCCGCGTGATCAACAACAGACATCCCCTTGCTTGTTCAGTCCAACCGGTTTTGCCCGCTTGAATGATGCCCGCGATACCGGAATCCAAGAGCAACTCATTGGTACTGATGATATCATGATGAAACTCTCCTTTCCAATCATACAGCCGAATCACTCTTGAAAAAAGGATGTCCAAGAGTTCAGGATACTGCTGTTGCAGATAGATCGCGAGAGCGACAATATCTTTTGCGGTGGAGTAATTTCCAGGATTTTCTCTCGCATCAACATCCAAACCAGTAGCGTTTCTGAAGAACGTTTTTTTCATGCCCAAAGATCCGGCTTTTTCATTCATTCTTTTGATAAACGACTGCTCGCCTGTTTCCAAGACAATTGCGGCAATCGCGTCATTACTCGATTCCACGAGAGCCATCTCAAGCAGCTGCTTTACTGAAAAAATATCTCCTTCTTTTAACGCGCCCATTTCGCCCGCTTCGGCAAGCGCCTCTTTCACCACTAATATCTCGTGATCGAGAACGTATGTTTCGCGCGCTACCACCGCGCTCATGAGCTTGGAAATACTGGCGATTGGCAAAGATGCGTTGCTATTTTTCTCGTATAATACTTTTTGACTTCCATCAGCGCGCACAAGCACGGAAAAACCAGACTGCGCTTGCAGATCAAATGGTTCGGCATTACGGATTCTTTCAGGATAGAACTCTTTGTCTTCCGGCGGGGAGATACGCGCGTGAGCCGCCAACAACTGTCCCTGCGGATGAAATGTCGGGATTGGCAAAGAAAAAGTCATTCCCTCGCTGATTGCATTGATAAGCAACCAACATGGAATGCTCGCTACGAAAGCGGCGAGAAAAAATTGGATATTCTTTGTAAACATTCGCCGTTACTTTTCCTTTTCTTGAGGGATAAGAGAAAGGTGAAGCTCTTTGAGCTGGTCTGCGGAAACCGCACTTGGCGTATCCATCATCAGATCTCTACTGTCTCCGGTTTTGGGAAACGCGATGACTTCCCGTATATTCGGCTCGCCAAACAAAATCGAATACAAACGATCCAAACCCGACGCGATTCCTCCATGCGGAGGAGCGCCGTATTCAAATGCTTCCAAAATATGTCCGAATTTATTATGTATCTCCTCTTTGGTATTTCCCATAAATTCGAAAATCGCGGCAAGCATTTCCGGCTTATAAATCCTCAAACTTCCTCCCGCGATTTCATACCCGTTCAACGCCAAATCATACTGGTAAGCCAATTGCTCTGCCGGTTTGCTTGTAATTTCTTCAATACTGTCAGATTGCGGGCGTGTAAACGGATGATGCGTCGCATCCCACCTCTTTTCCTGTTCCTTCCATTCAAACAGAGGGAAATCAAGAACAAAAACAAAAGCTAATTCATTAGGATCATCCTTATGCTCTCTGATATCTGGCTTGTCGTTGCCATATTTCTCCATTGCCTCTTTATGGGTCATACGAGGGAAAGGAGTCTTTAAGATGTGTTTTTCCGGAAAAAACTGTTTTACCAATCTCGTGTATAAATCTTCAATCAAATTAAGAATATCTTCCTGCGTAGTAAAAGACGTTTCAATATCCAATTGGGTAAATTCCGGCTGGCGGTCAGCTCGCGTGTCTTCATCGCGGAAACATCGCACAATCTGGAAATAGCGTTCAATTCCTCCCACTTGCAACAGTTGTTTGTATTGCTGGGGACTTTGGGGCAATGCGTAAAATTTACCCGCGTACAAACGGGAAGGCACAAGATAATCGCGCGCGCCTTCTGGAGTGGATTTGGTGATAATTGGCGTCTCTACTTCCACAAATCCCTGCGAAACCAAATCATTTCGGATAAATTGGTTGAGTTTTGCGCGCATCGCCAAATTCCGGCGCAATCGGTCTCGGCGAAGATCAAGATAGCGGTATTTGAGACGATGCTCCTCCCCTATCTCATACCCGTCGGTATCCACGCGAAAAGGCAAAGTTTTTGCTTCGCTAAGCACGTGAATGCTCTCAATGGCAATTTCGATTGCTCCCGTGGCCAAGTCGGTATTTTTGAGCTTTTCTGGACGCTCTTGCACTTTCCCCTGAATCTCCACCACCCACTCCGCGCGCACCCGTTGAGCTTGCTCGTAAGCAAGGCCTGCTTGGGATGTAACAACGGTCTGAACAATTCCCGACCAATCCCGCAAATCCAAAAACATCACTTTCCCATGATCTCTTCTCGCATGCACCCAACCAGCTACCTTTACATGCTCTCCGATTTTTGAAGGCGTTTGCGCCGTAAAAATTCTTTTGCTCTCCATAAATTCAGACAAAAACTGCTTATTCTTGAAGATTAGTATAGCACCTTTTTTATTTAGACATCAAACCTGCTTTCCTACTCTGTATGGATATATTGGCGAACGCGCGCGAGCAATTCTTCAGGTGTATAGTTGGTCTTGATAAGGTAATCTTCGGCTCCATACTGACGAGCTTGCGCCTTCATCGCAGGATCATCAAAATTAGAAAACGCAAGGACTGGAATAGAAGCAAGTTCAGGAACATCCTGCTTTAATTTCAGAAATGTAATCCCGCTTTCTTGGGGAAGCAAAATATCCAGCAAAATTAAATCCGGGCGCGCGCGTTTTGTCTGCTCAAGAGCTTCCTGCGGAGTTGTAGCAAGAAACACTTCAAATCCCGCTCGCTCAAACACGTCTTCATACATTTCAATCAACAAATCTTCATCCTCGACAATAAGGATTTTTTTTGGCGCGGGTCCCTTCATATTATATATCTTCTCGCGCCATTGAGAAGTTGTCAATTTCTTTGAATTACGAAACCAGTACATTATGAGGTTTTGAGAACGTTGGGAGCGCGACTGGCGCGAGCACCAGGAATTTTTCAGCAGAAAAATATCCGTGTTCTCCAAACCTCATAATGTACTGGTTTCGTAATTCACGCACCTCAACTCTTGTCAATTTTTTCCGACATGTTAAGATACCACATTATGAATACCCAGATTCCAATGGAACTCCGGAAGCTAGGACTGAAGGAAAAAGAGGTGCGGATTTATTTGGCAGGCCTGGAATTGGGCCCAAATACCGTGCAGAATATCGCTCAAAAAGCAGGAGTAACCCGGCCCACTTGCTACGAAATTATCCAGTCTCTTGAGGAACGTGGACTTTTTTCTCAAGAACAACGGGGGAAAAAACGGTATTTTGCCGCTCAATCGCCAGAGAAAATTTTACATCTTCTTCGCATCCAAAAACGTGAAATCGAAGAAAAAGAGCGCGAATTTATCCGCATCATCGCGGCTTTGGAATCTCAATACGCGGCAAAGGATCATAAAGGAATCAGCATCTTCCATGGCGAGGAAGGAATCAATCTTCTTTATGAAAAGATTTCGTTTGCGGCTTCTCCGCAGATTTTTGTCATCACATCCCAACATGACGCCCGCCACGAAGAAAAAAGAACTCAAGCGTACGAGCAAATCAAAAAGCGGCTTGGACGCATTGAAGCGAAAGAAATCGTCGTGAACGCCAAGGGACCCAAACGGCCTTTCGCTTATGGCGATCGTTCGTATATCATCAACAGCGCTGTTCCGTTTCGGGGAACGCTTGTCCTTTTTGAACAAGCGGTGTTCTTCCCAGACGAAAAAACCGAAGGCCACTTGATCGAATCCTCTCACCTTATTTCACTTACCAAATCACTTGCATTTCTCTTGTGGGAATACCTTCCCACGTTCTAAGAAAAAAAAACGGCTCCTATGCCGCCTTTTTGCGGTGCAAGAGAAGTTTCTTACACAGCAGAATCTGTCTGAACAAAAGAAAACAGGCCAACGGAGATCACTCGAAAGTAATACTCGATTGGCCTGCTTATTGTTTAGATTATGTGTTTTCCTCCCTTAAGATGCGCTCCTGCTCCTGGGTGAGAGGGAGACCGAGCTCCTTTCTCGCCCTCAGATAGGACTTATCGGTTGGGTAACGATCTCTTAATGGATCAATCTCGGAAAAGAACATCCTCTCTTCTCCAAGAGTATACCATCCCTGAGTTCCATCTGGAGAAACTTTTGTTGGATCCCAATCCAGCCAAAAGCGAAAGACCTTCCCTTTATCGGTAAGAATCTCCCCAGATTCAGTTGGAGTTCCCCCAGGAAGAGTGTTTCCCTCCCAATCCATCGTTATTAGTGCGAAACGATCAATCCCCTTTCCCTTGAGGAGCTCCGCAATGACTTCTAGCGGATCTTCTTTTCGAGATAGCTTCTTTAAGGGATCGTATTGCTCTTCTTTGGTCATATTTTTCATTCCTTAGAAGGTGTCCACCCGGAAGAGTTTCCGAAAAGCAGAACTTTCTGCAATTCGAGACCATCCTCCATCGAGATCAAAGAAACTTCTGATCGTTCCATCATCTCCCACCGCCACCAGAAAAACTTTATTTTCTCTTTCAAAGAGATATCCAATTCGTGGCTCAGTAAGAGAGTGATTGTAATAGATCACCTTCTTAGATTTGGGATTGGTAATGATGCTTAGTGCAACTCCAAGGTAATCTTGCTTTGTTTCGAACTGTTTCCCCTCCCAGGCAATTCCTGTAGCTGCACCATGAGCTATGAAGTGTTGATTTAGAGCAGCCGAGTTTCGGAAACTCTCCACCTTTACTTCAAGCTGCTTCCCCATCTTCTCTATTAACGATACCTTCACAGAGCCGCCTCCGTCAAGGTACTTTGCGAGTCGC
>MHTV01000023.1 GCA_001823215.1 Candidatus Wildermuthbacteria bacterium RIFCSPHIGHO2_02_FULL_45_25
GAGCGAAGTCATAAAGATACTCCATGTCTAATTTTGCGCTCACACAAAACGGCGCTGGTGTGAGAGTAGAGTAGTTCTCAAGCAGAGAAAAATTTGATACGCTTGCTATATGCGCATCTTCCTTCACAAATCTTTTGCCCTCATAATCTTTACTGTACTTGTTTTTGGATTTGCTTGTGTTGGAATGTTTCAACATACGGCGGCGTCCGATGTCCCCACAACAAACTCACGCGCGACACTATCAGTAACTCATAGTCAGGAATGTTGCACTGCCAGTATTTTAGAACATATCGAATCGTGGAAAGACAAACTTCTATCCTTGCCTCGCGAAGCGAAAGACGGATTGCTCTTGCTTTTGCTGGCACTCGCGATAGCTTTTGCTCTCGGCCGTTTTTGGATGACACGCAATCCAAACGATTACCACCTCTTCTCTTATAGACTTTATATCAAAAACAACCCTGATTTCGCATTGTTTAATCACTTGAAACTCGCTTTTGCGCAAGGAGTCTTGAATCCGAAAATTTACTAGCAACCTTCTTATGCCAGCATTAATCCGTGCCAACATACGGATTGGTTTCGATGCTGGTGTTTTTATTGGTAGCATCTTCTAACCTTAACCACACCATTATGACCGACCAACCTATTAAATACGAAACAAAAACGCCTGGCATTCAACCGCCTGCAAAAAACAAAAATCTGGCAGTGCCCATTGCCATTGTAATTGCTGGAGCCCTCATTGCCGGATCCGTGTATTTCTCCTTGGGCAAAGCCGCAACTTCTCCGACCGCCGCAGGCGATAATGCGGCGGCGGCAAATCAACAACTCCCGCAAGGCGATACCAGCTCGCTTGATCAAATGGCCGCCATATCCGCGGGTGACCATATCCGAGGCAATCCCAATGCGCCGGTCAAAATTGTGGAGTATTCAGATACCGAGTGTCCGTTCTGCAAACGCTTTCATGGAACAATGAAGCAGATCATGGATGAATACGGCAAAAGCGGCAAGGTGGCATGGGTTTATCGCCAATTCCCATTAACACAACTGCATCCCAAAGCGCTCAAAGAGGCGGAAGCGACAGAATGCGCGAATGAACTCGGCGGAAACGACAAGTTTTGGGCATATATTGACCGACTTCTTGAAGTAACGCCGTCAAATAATGGCCTTGATCCGGCCGAACTCCCTAACATTGCCCAATATATCGGTCTTGATCGAGCAAAATTCGATACCTGCCTCAATAGTGGCAAATATACCCAGCATATCGAGCAGGATACTCAAAACGCCACTGCGACTGGCGGCAACGGAACTCCATGGAGTATTGTGATTGCAAAGAACGGGAATAAGTATCCAATATCCGGCGCGCAGCCATACACTTCACTAAAACAATTAATTGAGCTTGCTCTGCAGGAAAAATAACTATGGTTATTCAAGCTCTGCAAAAAGTATTCCGAAAACCGATGTACGCGCTCTTCGCTCTCATTGGAAGCGCGGCCATTTTTACGTTCGCCGTGTGGTTACCCAATATTCCGCTTATTGTGCTCGTGATGGGTCATCCGGGGATACCTTTTTCGCAGAAGCTTGATTTGCCGATCAGTCTCTTGGGTTCGATTGTAACGAACTTCACAGCGCTTTCCGCTTCATACACGATTGCAATTGCCGTCTTGTTCGGCGTACATCTGTCCATGATTGTATATTTCTTGAGGCGAAGAATTGATGATGTGCGACAAACAGGAATCGGTACCGGATTTCTAGGCATTGCAAGTGGCGTACTCGGTATGGGGTGCGCCGCGTGCGGATCGTTTCTCCTAACGAGCACACTCTCGTTATTTGGAGCATCAGGCATACTGGCATTTTTGCCGCTTGCCGGTGGAGAATTCGGAATCATGGGAGTAATCTTGCTCGCTGTTTCCGTCTACCTCACGGCAAAGAAAATCCAAAATCCCGCGGTTTGCAGAATTAATTCTTAACAACCATGAATAAAACCATACAAATCTCAATCGTCCTCGCGCTCCTTCTCATAGGAGCCGCGTGGTATTTTTTGCCGCCGAAGAACACCGGAAGTCCGCCGTTTGGAACAGACACCGCCCTTGCTACAAAGTTTGATATGCTTAGCAAAAGCGGAAATTCTTCATGCTCCGGGGCATTCAGGGACTCTATAGATAACATGCCGAAAGGAGCGCGCCTGCAAGGATCGTGCTGCAGTCCAATGAATATGCACCGGCATGAAGAGCAAGTTGCTGGACTCAAAGAGTATACAGATATTCCGGAGATACCTTCTGATCCGTATGACATCGACGCCAGCTTGGCAAAGACGCTTAAGGATTACTACGACGTAGAACTTACTTCTGAACAACAGAAAGCGTATGACTACGCCATGCAAAACTCAATGGAAAAGGGCCCGTGTTGCTGTAAATGTTGGCGTTGGTATGTCTATGGCGGATTGGGCAAATTACTCATCCAAGAATATAATTTCACCGGCGAGCAAATAACCGAAATTTGGAATCTATCAGACGGTTGCGGAGGCGCCGGTGATCATGCCACCCATTAATATGGAACCTCAAATCCCGTTAACTAAAAAGGATCGCAAGGAGCTCAAGCGACAAGAAAAATTGGGGCAAAGATATGCGTTTATTCGGGGAGAATATGAAGATGACTGTAAACGGGGAAGAAAACACAGAATACGAGAATTATATCATGCGCGACAAGAACA
This sequence comes from Candidatus Wildermuthbacteria bacterium RIFCSPHIGHO2_02_FULL_45_25, assembly GCA_001823215.1. Classification (GTDB taxonomy): domain Bacteria; phylum Patescibacteriota; class Minisyncoccia; order Minisyncoccales; family UBA10102; genus O2-12-FULL-45-9. The sequence goes on from MHTV01000023.1 coordinate 2,708, forward strand.
ACATTGAACTGCGTTTTGACTAAAAGTTGCAGACAGGCGGGTAGTTGATATATAGCGTATAGGGGCGTACCCTATATGTAGGTCTATATAAGTATTCATGTAAGTAATTCTGCAAATATGAAAAAATCATCACTCATGCACGGGGTCTCTATCGTAACAGGAATCTTGGGCGCGCTTGCTTTGCTTGCCGCATGGATTGCGGGAGAAGGCGGAACCGCATTTGGTTTCTCGCAATCCCATCTCTTTAACGACGCGATCGTGCTCACGCTCCTCTCGATTTCCGGCGGCGTGTGCGCCTTGTATCGCAGGCAGTTAGAGAGTGAAAGCCGCCAGTAATAATTACAATTCCGCAATCGCCGCGGCGCGATGCGGTTTTAGAAAAGAAAACATTGAAAAACATATATACATGCCCCATGCACCCGGAGGTGCGAAAGACTGAACCCGGTAAGTGTCCAGGGTGCGGTATGGATTTGATCCCAGAAAACAAAAAGACCGCGAAAGTAAGAGATGAACATACTGAACACGACATGCAAGCTATGAGCCGCATGGATCACGAAGCGGCCATGACCAATCCTGCTATGGCCAGGAAAATGGAGGCGGATATGCGCCGCCGGTTTTTCGTTTCGTTTTTGCTCTCTATTCCCATTTTTCTGTATTCGCCGGTAGGCATCAATTTCTTTGGGCTCAATCTTCCCGCGCCGATTCCCGTAAACTGGCTTCTTTTTATTCTTACAACTCCGATAGTTTTTTGGACCGGCTCGATTTTTATCACTGGCACCTACTATTCGCTCAAAGCCAGAAAACTCAATATGGCCGTTCTTATCGCGACCGGCGTTTTGGCGGCCTATCTTTTTAGCGTTTTACTGACTTTTATCCAGCCGGGATCAGAAACCTTTTACGAGGCGGCGGCTTTGCTTGTTACATTTGTATTGTTTGGACACTGGATGGAGATGCGCTCGCGCCGTGGGACTTCCGATGCTCTGCGCGCTCTTTTTGACCTGGTGCCGCCAAAGGCAAATGTAATTCGCGGCGGCAAGGAAACAAGCATTCCCAGCGCGGAAATAGTTCAAGGCGATATCGTTGTGCTCCGGCCCGGAGACAAGGTGCCGGTGGACGGCAAAATTATTGAAGGCGAAACTTCCATTGATGAATCGCTCGTAACCGGAGAATCTATTCCGGTCGCTAAAACCATCGGCGCGAAAGTGGTGGGAGGATCGGTAAATCTTACCGGTCTCGCAAAGTTTCAAGCCACAAAAGTGGGGCTAGATACAGTATTGGCGCGGATTATAAAAATGGTGGAAACCGCGCAGAACTCCAAAGCTCCGGGACAGCGCATAGCCGACAAAGCCGCCGGCTGGCTGGTTGTTCTCGCGATCGGCTCGGGACTAGCGGCGTTTTTGGGGTGGTATTTTGGCGCGGGCGCGGGTTTGCTTACCGCCCTCACATTCGCGGTGTCAACGGTTGTTATTGCCTGCCCGGATGCTTTAGGGCTTGCCACGCCAACGGCGGTCGCGGTGGGTACAGGCATTGGAGCCAAGCACAACATCCTTATTAAGGACGCTGCCACACTGGAGAATACTTCCCGTTTGACCGCTATTGTTTTAGATAAGACCGGTACGCTTACGGAAGGCAAGCCAAAAGTAACTGAAGTTGTCGCGCGATCCGGATATGACACGCGCGATGTTCTATCGCTTGCCGCTTCAGTTGAGCGAGGTTCAAATCATCCCATCGGCATCGCTATGTTAGAGGAAGCGCGAAAGAACGGCCTTGAGCCAAGCGAAAAGGCGGAAAAATTTGAGAGCATCGGCGGCCAAGGGGTGAAAGCTGTTGTGAATGGAAAGGTTGTCATTGCCGGTACCGAACGGCTCATGCGGCAAAACAACATTGATCTTTCGCCAATAGAAGAAGAGATTGATCGTCTTCTTGCCACGGGAAACACCATGAGCATTGTCGCCGTTGATGGGCAAGTGGCGGGCATTATAGGAGTTGCCGACACCGCGCGCCCGACCGCGAAAAAAACCGTCCAAAAACTCAAAGAGCTTGGGCTTGAGGTTACCATGATTACCGGAGACCATGAGCAGGTGGCCATGGCGGTATCGGCAGAACTTGGTATAGACCGCTATTTCGCGGAGGTGCTTCCCGAAGAGAAAGCCCAGCATGTGAAAAAACTCCAGGATGAGGGTAAGTTTGTGGCGATGGTTGGAGACGGCATTAACGATGCTCCTGCTTTGGCGCAGGCGAATATCGGCATTGCCATTGGAGCTGGCACGGATGTGGCGATAGAAACGGGAAATATCGTACTCATGAGATCAGATCCGTATGACATTGTCGCAGCAGTTCGCTTGAGCAAAGCAACCGTTGTGAAAATGAAGCAGAATCTGTTTTGGGCGGCCATCTATAACGTGCTCGCTATTCCCGTAGCCGCTGGGGTGTTCTATAACTCGCTGGGCTGGTCTCTGCGGCCCGAAATTGCCGCCCTCTTAATGTCCGCTTCGTCAATTATTGTTGCCACGAACGCAGTGTTATTAAAACGCGTAGAGCGGAAATTACATATATGACTTTGAATTGCGAAACCAGCACATACAAGGTTTGGAGAACACGGATATTTTTCTGCTGAAACATTCCTGGTGCTCCCCCCTCCCACCTCGTGGTGAGGGGCTAGCGCCAGTCGCGCTCCCAACGTTCTCAAAACTTTATATGTGCTGGTTTCGTAATTCACAGTATATGAACAAAAAATATCTCTCCATCGGTTTTCTGGCAACGGTGCTTGGCGTAATCGGAGCTGTTTTTTTGTTTTTGAATTTGAATAAGGCGCCGTATGGCGCGAGTGGCGGGTATTTAAGCTCTGACACGGCGGGATTGCCTTTGGCAAAATCCGCGGAAATCGTTGAGTTGAAAAACGGCGATACATATAATCTCGCTGCGGGTTTCGTTAAGAAAAAGATTGGCAACGGCACATATAGAATGCTTGCCTACAACGGTTCAATTCCCGGACCCTTAATCAAGGTGGAACAGAATGCGTACATCACGATTAATTTCAAAAATAACACCGATATTGACACAACAATCCATTCGCATGGCATCCGACTTGACAACGCCTTTGACGGCGTACCGGATATGACACAAAAACCAATAAAACCGGGCGAATCTTTTACATACGCAATCAAATTTCCTGACGCCGGTATGTATTGGTATCATCCGCATATTCGCGAGGATTACGCGCAGGAGCTTGGGCTCTACGGCGGATACCTTGTGGAGCCGGGGGAGCAGGGCTATTGGAATCCGGTAAACCGCGAACTGCCTCTTTTTCTTGACGATATTCTCATAGAAGACGGGCAGATTCGTTTAAGCAAAAGCGAGGCCGATCACGCTCTCATGGGCAGATTCGGCAATATAATGCTGGTGAACGGTGAGCCGGATTACCGTCTTGACGCGAAAAAAGGCGAAGTCATCCGCTTTTATGTCACCAACGCGGCAAATACGCGAACATTTAACTTTGCCATTCCCGGAGCCGCCATGAAGCTCGTTGGGGGAGACGGCGGCGCCGCCGAAAGAGAAGAATGGAAAGACGCCGTTCTTATTGGGCCTTCGGAGCGTTCGATTGTGGAAGTTTTGTTTGATAGAGAGGGAGAGTACGCGCTTCAAAATAAAACTCCAGACAAAACCTACACGCTTGGAACGATTTTAGTTTCAGATGATGAAACTTCGCCATCCTATGCCGAAGCGTTCGCGGCGCTTCGCGCCAATACTGCCGCAATTAGAAGTATTGACCCGTATCGCCAATATTTTGACAAACCAATTGACAAGCGCCTCGCGCTCACTCTTGATATGCCTGGAATGATGGGCTCGTCCGGGGAACATATAATGCCGGATGGAACCATGATGGGCGGTTCTGCTTTGCCCGCTACGGGCGGGATGGGGATGATGAACGCCATTCTCGATGGAGGTATTGAATGGGAAGATGACATGCAAATGATGAACGAGATGGTAAAAGCCGGAGCCGTGGAATGGAAGATTGTTGACCAAGACACGGGCAAGGCCAATATGGATATTGATTGGAACTTTACAGTCGGCGATGTCGTGAAAATCAGGATTACCAATGACTCGGGTTCTGCCCACCCGATGCAGCACCCGATTCATTTTCACGGCCAGCAATTTTTGGTACTTGACCGCAACGGCGCGCCGCAAACGAATTTGGTATGGAAAGACACGGTGCTTGTTCCCGCAGGCCAGTATGTTGATATTCTTCTCAATATCACAAATCCCGGCGACTGGATGGCGCATTGTCATATTGCCGAGCACTTGG
>MHTV01000024.1 GCA_001823215.1 Candidatus Wildermuthbacteria bacterium RIFCSPHIGHO2_02_FULL_45_25
AATTTGGCCGTGCTTCTTTCCGTTTTGATGTCGCTTAAACAAAGATTCCAATCCAACTTCTTTGCAGAGTATTTGAGGGTGTGAGGGGTTACCAGGACATGCATAACCCTTGCTACTTGGGCGGAGAATTCTTTTCCCTCTCCTTGAAAAAGCCGCCTCTCAAGAGGCGGCTTTTTCTTTATCTCGAAGATATTTTTTCAGCATTACCAGAAGATGTATCGTGGAAGAGTCATCAAATTCCAAATTTTCCATCATCCGATACGCTTTTTGAAGCGGAATTTTTCTAACTTCCATATCCACTTCCCCCAAATCGGGTTTTACTTTTCCTGTTTCCACAAGGTCAGAGGCAAAAAACACAGAGAGAGGAAGTCCCTTAAAATATCCGCCCGTGGGCAATAAGGTACCTATATGCTCAATCTGCTTTGGGAGAAAACCCGTTTCTTCTTCCATCTCGCGGAGAGCGGCTTCTTTTGGATTTTCCCCCTCATGAAGAGCCCCCGTGGGAAAACGCAAAACATACTTTTCCGCAGCCGCCCGATACTCATACACAAAGATCAACTCATTCTTTTCCGTGAGCGCGATGCATCTTGCGCCTCCGATACCTTTCTGTTCCACAATTTCCCATGTTTCTCGCATATCTGTCCCCAAACCCATTTCGCGGGCAACGAGCCGGAATTTTTCCGTTTCGCACAGGACGCGTTCCGCAATCATTTTCGGCGATTTTTGTTTCATATCATTATTCTTTTGCTTTTTGCGCAAATTCGACTTGATACACTTTAAGAATAGCGAACAGAAAGCTCAACACCAGAGGCCCCAGAAGATATCCAATCAATCCAAAGAAACTGATGCCGCCCAATACGCTCAAAAGAATTAAAAAAGGATGAATGGCAACCTTGCGTTCAATAAGCCGCGGCCCCAAGAAGTTATCAATCAGCCCTACCGCGAGCATCCCCCAGACAAACAATCCGGCGGCTCCAATAAAATTTTGCTGAAGAATCAAATACGCAATGCCGGGGAACAACACAAGCGAAGTGCCCACGGTAGGCACCAATGCTGAAATTGCCGCAATGCTTCCCCATAAAGCGCCGTTGGGAACTCCGAATATCATAAACCCAACACCAGTAAGAATCCCCTGAATAAACGCAATTATTAAAGAACCGCGCAGTACGGATTTGACGGCAATCTCAAGCCGCGCGATAATTTCGCGGTCGTATTTGTCGGAGAGCGGGCTGTACGACACAACCGCGTCCACAAACTTTTTTCCGTCTTTCAAAAAATAATACAATCCGAGCAGCGCAAGAGAAAGTACAAGGAAAAACTGGGCGACATTGGAGAAAATCATTCCTACATGTCCAAACATCCAGCTTGCGATTTGACCCGTGTACGCATGAATATCAATGGAAAAATCCGGAGCAAACACACGAGCGCGGTCTTCGATTTGAGTCGCGATCCCTTCCAGCAACGCCACCCCTCTGCCATCTCCCGCGACATCGCTATACACATTCAAGGCCTGCGTGGCAATATACGCTCCCAGCAACCCGATCGGAACCAACACAATCAGAGCCAAAAATACAATCGTTACCATCGCAGACAATCCGGCTCTCCCCCCCGCAATCTTTTTCACGCTATTGCACAAAGGTTGGCTGATAATCGCCAACGCCGCGGCTAATAAGAGCGAGGATAAAAATGGACGTACCAAAAATATAAAAAGCAGAAAAGTTGCGCCCAGGAGGAAAATCAGGACTCTTCGTTGTATAGTAGTTTCGTTCATATTGTATATTTTGAATTACAAACCTTTTTTAAGGATTATCCAAATTCTCTCCTGTTTCTATGCTTATTGGTTTATTCTTCTCTAACTCCAAAGGCAAGCGAAGAAAAACTGTGGTGCCTTTGTCCTTTTCAGACTGAATTTCCAAATCTCCTCCGTGCAAATGCATAATATGATGGGCGATAAACACTCCCAAACCCGTACCTTCAGCCGCGTATTTTTTCGCATGCGCAGATCGAAAGAATTTTTTGCCAATATGCTGAATATCCTCCGCGGGAATTCCAATGCCAGAATCTGTAATTTCAATTTCCACAAACTTTTCCCGCAACTCTAATTTAATATACACCGTGCCGCCCGCATGGCTATACACCAACGCATTTTCCACGATATTTTCGATTGCCTTTAGCAGAGAATCCTTATCCACAAACAGTTCGGGAAGCGTGGTATTCGATGGAATCATAACCATTTTCACATGATAATAATGCGTTGCCTCATGTTGAAGCCGTGAAACCACCTCTCGAACCAGCATTTCAATATCCGTTTTCCGCGCGTCAAGCAAAATTTCTCCGGCTTCAATGCGCGACGTATCCATTAATGAAGTAACAAATCCCACCAACCGTTCGTTGTTGGAAAGAAGATTTTGCATGAGTTTGCGTTGCTCCGCATTCTGAAACGCCCCGTAACTTTCGTTCAGCAGTTCTGAAATTGACCACTTAATATGCGTAAGCGGCGCACGCAGATGATGAGACACGATATCAAGAAATTCTGATTTGACCCTGTCTGCTTGCCGGAGTTCTTCGTTGGTTTTCCGAAGCTTATTCAAAAGGTTTTGAACTCGTTTGCGATCTTCAGCTTCCAGCAACGTATCTCGAATCAAGAACACAAATAAGAGCATATTGCCAGCAAGAATCGCTCCGTCCAGAATAAAATCTTCCGTGGTCGGAGCGATGATTGTCTGCACCAGCAACGCGCCCAAAATTAAAACTGCTAATACCGTAATCGGGAGCAGACGCGTGCGCTTGCCTGTCGCTCCGAAAAGCATATACGAAAAGCTAATCACTCCGATTGCTCCAAACACCGGCCCCAGCCAGATAAACTCTTTTCCGAAATGAATGGGAGAAACCACATTGGTAAGCAACGCGCCGCAGGTGCCGAGCACAAGCCCAATTCCTCCGCCCAAGATGTGAGCCCGCGGACGCCCATACGTCCTGCGGAACGTTCTGAAGATATAGAAGAAACCAACGGAAAAATACACCACAAAGTACAGCTCGAACAGCGATACCAGTGGCCCGCCCTGAATCTGCGGAATGTTTCCGCTCACCACATACGTTCTGATAAAATTTTCGGGCCAAATGACAGAAATAAGCGCGATGACGGCGGCGCCTCCCCAAACAGCCGCGCGAAATAGTTTATCCGGAACAATTTCCGCAAAAGGAAACGTCTTCATGGTGAGAAGAAACGCAGGCGCGATAAATAACCCTGCAACCCAATGCAAATTCCAAAGATTATGCTCCACGGTAGCCGGAGTATGAAATAAGCTCACAAACCCCGCCCATACCGCTACCGCAATGCTCGTTGCAAAAAAATACCGATGAGTAACACTCTTTGGATACCCCCAAAATGTAAACAATCCCACAATCAATGAGCCCAACCCCGATAATATCGGAACTAAAAATTGAATTTCAAAAAAAGCCATACTTCATCTGTATTCTATATGTGTTTTGACTCTTGCGCAACGAGTTTGCTTGATTTTTTTGCCAAGAGCAGTAAGGTAAAATCGGAACCTAGAATCCGGTATAAAGGAGAAAAACCTTGGATCCAAAAAATACCCTTGTCGTATGGCATCCAGGGATGCTGGTTCGGGCAAGCGCATGCAAAACAGCAGTCGCATGGTTTGAAAAATTCGGATTTTCCTGCGTCGTAATTCCTCCGCTTTTTCACCAGGAGAATGCGCCACACCCCTATTCTGGCCACCCCCCGCCAAAAGGACTTGCTACCGTTGGCCTCAAAGAAGATACCGAAGCGCTCCTGCAAAGACTTCAACGAGATTTCCCGAACCGAAAGCTCGTATTCGTCGGGTGGTCAAAGGGCGGGATTGTGGTGCGCAAGGCCGCAGAGCGCATCATTCAAACCAAAAGCCATGCGATTGCCGGCATCGTTCTGCTTGCTCCAGCTCCCCAGAGAGGAATATCCATCATTCACAAACGCTCTGTTCTAAAAAGTTTCAAGAGCAATCTCTTTTGGGGTATTCTCCCGCGCGTATGGGACTGCTGGCGCGGATGCGGCACGCAAACCTTCGAGGAATTTGCGTATTCCATGGGTAACAAGCTCACTCCCGAACAGTGTAAAAAGTTCTACGAACAAATTACCTGGGAGTCTAAAAAGGCCGCCAATCAAATCGCCTTTCCATGGCTTCCATGGAAAGGGAATCCCGCGGCTATCCAAGAAGCGAGCATTGACGTTCCCATGCTGTTCGTAAGCGGAGATGCAGACCCGCTGGTTCCTCAAGATATCGTCCTCAAGGAATACAAGAGACACCGAGAGGCATTGCTTCGGGTAGGCAAAAACCCGCAGTTGATCACCTTCTTACCGGCACCCGGCCATGGGCATTGGCTCATAGGCGACGAGCCAAAAGGAGAAGAAGTACTCGAACAGATCATCGAGTGGATTCTCAAAATTCCATAATTAAAGGGGCAGTCGTTTACGACTGCCCCTTCTTTTTTTTCACAGTGCCCATGCGGTAAAGAGCTGGCCGAAACTCCAAGTTCTTCACCCACATGTACACAAATTCGAATGGACTTCCAACAGTGCTCTGAAGACCTAACCTCCTCATATAGTATTCGATGATCGCCTCGATATAGCACCCGGGAACCGAATGTTCAGGGAAGCCGGCAAGAGGAGGAATAAATTCCATGCCTGTTTTCCATAATGCCGCACCCCATACTTCTCCTCCCTTTTCCCTGCGAATTAATTCAGCAATTTCAGCAGGAATTTCAGGGTGCGTGTCGTCCAATATCACCACGCCTTCCGCAAGATAAGGAAGAATATCGATGATATCCCTTCCTCGCGGAGTAAGCACAACGACGTATTTGCAATTTCGCAGACGATTTGGATCTCTGGTATCTCCGCCTCGCTCTGCGAATCCGGGATTGATATCGTAGGAAACAACAGAATATCTCGGTCGGAGCGCACGCGCTACCCTTCCGCCAATAGCTCCTCCTCCCCCGATAACGGCAATACGAACAGTTTCTTTGTTTTGAGGCAAAAGCTCTGCCAAACAAAGCAATACCGTGGAAAGAGTCGCATTTGCCCCCAAAATAAAAGGGAATTCCACGCGAATCCTTCTTCGCATCATGATGCTCGGAGTTCGTCCAGCCAAAGCCACCGGCGCGTCATGGAACACCTTCGATATCTTGCGTATAAACGCAAGACGTTTCTGGAGATCTTCCACAGAATATCCGTCTGGCTCCTGCCCGAAAGCAAGAGTTAACCCTCTGTCTTTAGCTCTCCCCAGCAAGGATATTCCAATAATATACACGGGAAAGATGCGATTGATGATCCTGTGGAGACGACGGTATACGTAAAGTTGCGCATCGGCCTCCTCACCCGGATATACCGTAAAAAGCACGCGCACCTGATTCATTCCAAGAATCCACAGGAGAGGACGGCGCAATACGTTCGGCAATCGTATCGCCAACAACATCGCGATATTGACCATCAATACAAATACACGATTTCTCCACCATGACTTCATCTCCTTTGCCCCCTCATATATACTGCTCTTTAGAATAGACAGTTCAAAAAATTTGTCAATTAAAGAAGTGCCACTCATACGTGAGTGGCACTAGGGGCAGATAAACATGATGCCTGAATGATGAGGTACTTCCGGATATCACCGACAGTCCTCAGGTTGTGGAGGTCATCAATACAATTGACCCCCAAAGTCATCTGGAGTATTTCATCCAGATATGCCAACAAGATATTGGCAGCGGTCACAGGATCTTCAACCCGATCCCACCAGGGATCTTCGGGTTGAGTCTCCGCAGGGAAAAACCCCAGAAAAAATTTTTCCACAGCTGTTTGTACATCCATCTCTCACCTCATACGCGTGGCTCCCTTCGTCTACCTTAATTGTATCCACACATCTCCACAATTGTCAAGAGGCACACTTTAGAATCTAAAGAGAAACTCATTCTTTCCATCAAAAAGTAAAATAGAGTGCCACGCGCAATCAATTTTCTATTTCAGCAAATCTTTATAATTTTCTCTTAATTTTTCGAGTTTTGGATTGATTACCATCTGGCAATAGGGTTTTTCCTGATTGCGCCGATAATACGCGCTGTGATAATCTTCTGCCACATAGAACATCGTAAGCTTTTCTACCTGCGTAACAAGGGGATCATCAAAAATTTCATCTTCTTCCAATTTTTCTATAAATTTTTCGATGTTCTCTTTATCCTCTGCGGTTTCATAAAAGATACTCGAACGATACTGACTCCCCACATCATTTCCTTGGCGATTTGGCGTTGTAGGATCATGCGTGAAAAAAAACACCGATAAAATCCGCGTCAACGAAATTATTTCGGGATCATATTTAACCTTCACCACCTCCGCATGGCCGGTTTTTCCGGAGCATACTTGTTCATACGAGGGCTACCGCATCTCTCCTCCCGCATAACCCGGCGTCACACTTTGAACGCCTTTCAGCAAACCAAACACCGCCTCCACACACCAGAAGCATCCCCCGCCCAACACAATCGTTTTGAGCTTATTTTTCGATTCCATATTTTTACTTTACCATTTTGAAAACAAGACAAAAAATAAAACAAGCGGGGGAAAGCCCGTCTTATTTCTTCCTCAAGCAATGTACTGTATCGAAGACAAGTACTGCCAGCAGAACTGTGATACTTGAGAAGCTACGGACTCTGAAGAGCACCTTGAAATTCTTTACGTGGCGGGTTCAACGCAACCGCATTTTCGCTCACAAACCTCCCCACATCCTGATCATAATACCTTTGCCCCGCGTAGTGAAGATTGGTTTCTGTGTCGTATTCGTGGCCGGTGAATTTGCGTTGCTCGTCGAATGCGGAAGATTTCTCGTCAAGACGGATAGAGCCAAAAGGATAGTAATCCAACAACTGCTCGATTGCTCCCTTTGCATCAGACACCACGCTCGATCCGTCCAAGTGATCATTGTGAAGATAATGAGTGGAAACCTTGTACCCGTTCTTCTCAACCGCGGCAACGGCAGAACCATTGGCAAAAATATGCTTGGTAATCTTGCTTCCCTCCACATTATACAACTTATTGGGATAGATAGTCTGGCTGTTCCCCTCGCTCGCCACTATCCGATTTCCCTCGTGATCATATTGATAGTTATGCGTAATCCCATTCTTTGCAATTCTTGTCAGCCGATTCTGGTAATTCCAGAAATATGTTTGCTGCCCGTCTGACAGCAGGTTCCCGTTTGCGTCATACGCGTATTCAACACCTCCAACCGCCGTAGCCGCATGCGGATTTGCATACGAAGTGCTGATATTTCCTTCGTACCGGTACATGCCTGTGCCTGACTTTTCCTTGAGATTGCCGATGCGGTCATACGAATAGGTTTCCGTATAATTATTTCCCTGCGCCGCATTGGAAACAATAGCGCTTTGCAGCCGATAAAGCTCATCATAGGCGTAATCCGCGTTCTTTGCCGCATTGGTCCGGGAAGAATCCCTCATTCGCATGATATTCCCCACTTTGTCATATTCATAAGAAATGTTCTGCAGGTCAACCGAAGAATTTTGCGTGCGCAATCGGGAAAGACGATAGAGCTTTGCATTGTCGTATTCATACTCTGTTGTCACTCCATTGCCAAACACAACAGATACCATTTTATCCGTGGGGCTGTAATCAATATCGCGTATCACTTCAATAAAGCCATCCACAGTCGCGTTATATAATCCGAAATTACGGCTTTCGCTGGTTTGCAAAATTGAAAGTTCATGGCAACCGCTCGAAGTTTTGGGCTGTGTTCTTTTCCATCCTTCCCGCGCTTCCACGCACACCCTATATGAACCAGAAAACAATCCCACAAATTCATATAGTCCGTTTGCATCCGTCGCCGTTGCTTTGAGAATCTTTCCGTTTCCATCTTTAAGTTCCAAAATTTGGTAGTTCAAATCCGCATCTCCTTCGTTCTTTTCGCCGTCCTGATTTTTATCTTCATACACTCTTCCCTTAATCGAGTAGCTTTGCTGTTCTGTTCCGCTTTTTTGATTTCCAAAGTTGCGCGCGGCATCGGCGTTTTTGACGGAGACAGAATGGCATTTATTGGCGGTTTTTGGAAATACCTGCGTCCATCCAAGTTTCACTTGCTCGCAAAGCAGATAAGTTCCGGGAACAATATCATAAATAAATTCAAAATACCCATCTGTGTTCGTAACTTCCGCAAGCTGTTTTCCATCAGGATATTTCAAGCTCACTTCCCATGAAGGAAGCCCCGGTTCGGTCCCGCTATTCCAGATGCCGTCTCCGTTGACATCTTCAAATGCCATTCCCTTCAACGTGTACACGCGCCCCGCTTCTTTTTCTTTCTTGGCAACTTTTTCGAGCAATCCCCCCGCATTATACTCGTAACGCGCTTGGGCGCCATCAGGATACAAAATGCTGGTCGTGTTGCCCTGCCGATCATATTGATTTGACGTTACATATTCTATGTTATTAACAGTCCGTTTTTCTGCAATAATCTCACCCCGCCCATTATATTCGTACATCGTTTTCACTCCGGGAGCCGTTACCAAGGCAAGCCGCCCGATTCCATCGGTACCCATATCATAGACATTGGTACGCTCGATTCCCGCCGCCGACATAAAATCCTCGCTAAGCAAACGGTTCAATTCGTCATACGTGTACTTCACTTTTTGCCCTTTGGGATTCACGCTTTGTGAAAGGTTACCCGCTGGATCATATATATATGTCCATACGCCAAATATCGTATCCGCGGGAGCATGCAAATCCTCCGCCCTAATTCTTCGTCCCAGCCCATCATACGAGAAATTGCGCACATTGCCCGCGCTGTCTGCCATTCTTACTACATTGCCAAGCCCGTTGTATGCGTATGTCGTAGTATAGATATCTCCACCTTCATATTCTTCAACTTGTGCTAATTGATCATGCGCATCTTTGATCAATCCCTTGATATGATCTTCTGCGTCTATGGTTACTGTCTTCCATTGGTCGTAGGTGTTTGTGGTCACTCCCACACTGTTTTGCACGGTTTTCGCACGCTTCAAAGCGTCATAACTGAAGGTTGCGTACAGATATTCGTCTGCCTTCCTCGAAGTCCAACCCCCGCCCGCATCAAAGTAAGGCAAGGATTCTTTTTCAATCAAGCCGAGGGAATTGTACACAAAATCTTTCACCTTGAAGATATTCTTCTCTTCTGTTTCTTTTCTCTCCTGAATCTTGCGATCGAATCCATCATAATAGATGAAGGTGTTTACGGCATTGGTGGAATCTATGTAGTGGATCTGCTGGATACTGCGCGGGATGCTTGTGTCCCTGTAGGTAGAGGTTTTTTTGGCGACAAGCGTTCCCGAGGAAGAAGGGTCGGGTACTCTCTCTTCTGTTATTCTGCCAAAGCCGTCGTAGGTAGTTTCATATACCCTATTATTGGAGTCTGTAGTTTTTGTTACTTTTCCTGTGGCATAATCATATTCATACATGGCGACATGCCCCTTGGCATTAGTGATAGCTGCCGGATACAGGTTGAAGGCATCATAAGTGTAAGTAATCGTATTATCTCTGGGGTCTTTCTCCTGAATTACCAATCCTAAACTGTTGTATGTTCGCTCAATATCAATATATGAAATCCCTGTCTGCCACGTCTCTTGTTTGGTGAGGTTACCCTTGGTTACGCTTCCCAACCCGAGATTGTCGTAGTAAAACCGATTCTCATGGAGCCTTGAGCCAGTTTGGTCCAATAATTCTTGTGATTGCGCAAGAGATACTATATTTACCGCCGCGTTCAACGCATAACCGATCCGCGTTGTCCTTCTATCGCTTCCTGTATCTATGAAAGTTCCAGTGTTCGTGTCTGCAATTACTTCTCCCCATTCAATCTCCTCGACTACATTTCCGTATAAATCATACGCAAATTCTTCTGCGCTATCTCTATGCGTAGCATTTTCATCCCAATCAAGTTTCGTGATTCGATCTCTTGTTATCAAAAAACGGCCATTGCCTAGATCTCGCTTGCCCCACTTAATGATTTGCGATTTCTGCAACTGATTTGCTTTGTCATACCATTCATGGCGGTACGCCATTCCCTTTTTGCTGATATGGTCTTCAAATTCGCCTTGGGATGAACTTTGAGAATTATCGCTCGCCAACTCGCTTTGATGAAAGTATGTTTTTGTAATGGCAGAATCGTCCTCCACGATTACCTCATGAAATCCCGCATATTCGCGCGTAAATACATTCGCCGAATCATAAAAGTAATGGGGTTGATGATATTCAAAGCTTTTGGTTGATGTCGTATTGAAAACGAGATCCTTATATGTAATCTTATGCAACATCTGGATAACAAAAGGTAATTTATTTGGCAATCCTGCGCTATCGCGATATACATGAGATGGCAAATATCCCACTTCTACCTCTGCGCCAACCATATTATTGATTGTCTTTAGGAGATTTATTTCCGGTCATTGAGCGTAATAAGTAAATTGGAGAGGTCGAAGCGTTGTAGCGCCTGCTTGCGTTGTGATTTCTATAAGCTGTGATGTCGCCGCGTTTCGGTTATCGTATGACAATTCATACTGGCGCATGGTTGTCCAACTTCCTTCAAATTTTTGCAATTTAATATGTCAGAGCAGGAAATTCGTGGCAACAGCGAATCCAGTTTGATAACTTTTAGCCGAGTTTGATTTGGTCATATACTCAAAATCAACACGGTACAAACTCTGCATGTCATTGAAAACATACTCTATCGCATCGAGATATATTTGGCCTTGATCTTTGAAATACGTGTACTCAATTTTATTGCCATTTGAATCCTCTCTCTTTGTGAGCATCCATTGAAACACGCGGGAAGTGTCGTGCGGATCATCCTGACGAGAGGAATCTACCGCACCAAAATAGTATGTAACCCCTTTGGTATCCTGTACGCGCCATTGATTGCCTTCAAAAAAATATTTAGTAAAATCGTTCCCAAACTTTCCCATGTATAAACCGCTTGACGCGTCCACAAGCGTAAGTTCATTGTATGTTCCCGCAATACGCGCGCCAAATTCATTGTTGACGTACATGGCGCTCACGCCCTTTCTTGATGTACGGAATATACTACTCACGCTTAAATCCCATCCATAACCATAAGGTGAAAGAAAATCCTTTTTAAAGCTAGAATAGGTAAGCATAAGTTCTGGAGTAACATTGTTTCTACCTGGAAGAAGCGGAAAAGGAACTTCAAAACGCATTTCCCCAGTAAAAATGTCGTTACTAAATAGATCGTCAAATCCGTGCAGGTTAGCCCAGGGATTATCCTTAGGAGCATAAAGAGGAAGAGCAGGAGAATCCTCTGTCTGCGCCGAAGCTCTTTCGATCGGCAGAGCCAATAAAAACCCGCATGCAATTGCGAGAAACAATATATTCTTCATGTTATGGCACAGTTACCCAGCCAGTCCCGTTGTTCAGATATACTTCATTATGAGCAGGATTGCCTCCAATTTGTTGCAAAGACCATAAAACATCAACCAACCCATCGCCGTTTACATCAACAAGCTGCACTCCATTGTCGTCCCCAGAAGCGACAAATGGTACAGGAATAACCCAACTTTTATCCTCTACCCATGAATTTAATCCAGTATTAAGGTTTACGGAGTTAAAAAAAGTAGTTCCATCGTATTCCGCTCGAAGAATATCGATTAACCCATCGCCATTTACGTCTGCCATTCGATGATCACTTTTGTAAAAACCAAATGGCCCTCCTTTTCCTGTAGAGGTCCATCCCGAGCCGTTATTGAGATAGAGCTCCGAGCCGCCTCCCGGAGGTCCATAGAGAAGATCGGGAAGCCCATCGCCATTTACATCAGCAAATCGGACACCATTGTCAGTTTGCTTTTCAGTTCTCACAAATGACTCCGGTATATACCACGGCTCTCCCGGTTGTGTTTCTCCTTCTCCCCAGGAATCTTCAAAGCGAGCCTCGACTTCTTGCTTTAGTTCGAAAAACGCAATATAACTCACAACGACCACAAGAACAACCGTAAGCGTGTAAGCGCTATATTTGTAAAAATTATATTTGCTCATACGTTATAGCGTTAACTTGTTATATCTTTTATACTCCTTGATTTTATTAGAGACTTTGAATTACGAAACCAGCGCATACAAGGTTTTGAGAGCGTTGGGAGCGCGACTGGCGCGAGCCCCTCACCGTAAGGTGATAGGGGGAGCGCCAGGAATTTTTCAGCAGAAACATATCCGTGTTCTCAAACCCTTGTATGTGCTGGTTTCGTAATTCAAAGAAAGGGTTATCCATATTTCCTACGCGCTTGATATTTACCTTACCAAACATACGTAAATCGTCAATTTAAGAGGACACCCTCCGACAAATTCGTTCTGCGGACGATTTTTCAACAAAAAATAAGGGCGGCTGCGCGCGCAGCCGCCCTTCCGCTTCCTGACAAAATCTTTACATTCCAGATTTCTTTCCCATCATTGCCGAGCATAACTTGCAAATCTGCTTGTGCGTCGCAACCTCATAGACAGCTGAAAGTCCGACCAAAATGTAGATAACTTTAGAAATTGTCGTGTCCTGGCCGCCGAAAAACTTCATGCCAAGGTCCCAACCAAACAATCCTACGAGCAACCAGTTCAACCCGCCGACGATTATCAGCAAGAATGTAACAAAATGAATTTTGTTCATCATACTCCAAAATATAATCATCTGTTATAACCCCGACCTTTTTACCTTTCTATCAAAAAGATATTTATTTATTATACCAAACAACAAAACTCGATAACAGTCATAGAGAAAAATCTTTAGAAAGATTGTCTATTTCCTCTTACTTCTCTTCCTGCGGGTTGCGGCTCGATCATATCGCCGCTTGCA
>MHTV01000025.1:0-1503 GCA_001823215.1 Candidatus Wildermuthbacteria bacterium RIFCSPHIGHO2_02_FULL_45_25
ACTCTAATATCAGCAAAAATTCCTTTTGGTTCGTGTTCAGATAAACCATAAAGACCTTTTCCAAAAGAAATGAATCTGGGCTCCGTCCCTTGCGACTTTGCCCTCCTGATATCAGAATTTATTGCCGAGGCGATATTGCCAGCAATAATCAAATCATCACTTTCAATCAACTCTAGTGCGAATGCTTTGCTTGCTAAATCACGATAGTGAATCTGTTTTAGCTTGGGTTCTTCGCTAAGAATTTTATAAGCAATCTCTAAATAGGTTAAACTTTCAGACATATAATTATTTTTTTCGATTCTTTATAACTTGAGCTTTTTGTTTTTTCACACCGAGATTTTTTCGCAAATACCAAAGGCAATAAGTGTTTATCGGCAATCCCTCTTGTTGGGCGCGTTGCTCTAGCTCAAGGTAAGAGTCGGTTCCGAGTAGGTTGCGTAATTCATTACTTCCAAGATCAGCTATGCTTTTGTATAAATCTATATTCCTCTCACCAAAAGCCAAGACAACGCCCTTTGCTTTCGGGTTCGTTTCTTTACAGTCAGAAAAATAGACTGCTTTTTAAATCTGGTTGCTCGCCATGTCTATATTATAGTATGATACCTGTATAAAAAGAAGTGGGTTTATCCACAAGAACTATGATCAGAACTAGTTGTTCTGAAAAAGTTGATTTAGTAATGAAAGCACGCGAGGCCATGCTTTCGGTCGTCTTGAATCAAATAGAAATGGCACGTCCATGAGGACGTGCCGGAGGATAGTGGTTGTTCCCGGGGGTCATTCGCGGGCACATAGTAATCTCACGATCAGGTTTACCGCAATGATGGTCCCCACGATCAACGGGCTCGCGAGGATCTGGAACTCCGTGGCCGACATTGTCTCTGCGCGGATGTACATCCAGCGCGTGACCAATATCGTGTACAAGATGATTGTCACCAGAATCCACACGCCCCCCATGGAAAGGATGAGCGATATGGTCCTTGGTTTCCAATCGTATACGCGGTTGAATATGAAAGAGATAATGACCGCGAGAATGAGCCAAACCACATACATAGGGCGCCTCTCCTTCTTTCGCTGGCTTCTAATATATTACAAGGAGGGGCTCCTGGGTGTCAATGTATGTGGAGGATATGCCCCGGATTTGTATGTTATCCTGAATGAAGATGTCTAGAGTGAATCCTCTGGAATTAGGCAGGGCAACAGAGATTGTAGATCCCCACGATCGCCGCATCTATCGGGCGTTGGAAATGCTCCATGGCGCTTTATCATGGGGAACATTGATATTTTCTGTTGTCGGCGCATGGTTGTTTCCTGTCTGGACCGCCATATTCGTTATTGCGTTCGCTCTCTATTGGGTGTTCCGATTTTTCTACTTCCTGTTTCATCTGCAGGCAGGATACCGGAAGTTCCGGGAGTACGAAACAACTGACTAGGCAAATCCGAAAAGCAGGGAGCATTTTTCTTTGGTGTCCGCCGAGTCCGCGAGGCGGTGGCGGGGGGTCCTCA
>MHTV01000025.1:1511-8948 GCA_001823215.1 Candidatus Wildermuthbacteria bacterium RIFCSPHIGHO2_02_FULL_45_25
AATTTGAAGAAAGGGTTGCCTTCCGCGAAGCGGACGGCTCTCTGCCCGAACTGAAATCTGCGTTTGCATGCGCCGTAGACGGAAAAGAAATTGACAGCACGATTTTGACTTCCGCAAAATAGCTCCGATTGCATAATCCATGGTTTATTTTGAGAAATTTCTTTCGCATGATACTATTTTCGTAGTTTGGAGTTGGGAGGAATGCATCATGGACGAAAGATGTTGCTATATCTGCGGCCCTCTTACGGAGTTGCCGCCTGACGTAAGGGATAAGGTCAAAGCGGTATATTCATGCTTGGCGGGTATATGCCAGAAAGTAACTGGTGTGCGGGGCTTTGCTCCGCATGAACATTATGACCCTGTTGCGGCTCCACATTTCACTCCTCAACAAGTAGACGCGGGTGAACGCGAACAGGTCTGTAAGAAGACCAGTTGCGTTATTGTAGTGGCTCTCGCGCCTTCATGGGGCGGAGGTATCGAAGTGGAAATGGCTAATCGCAGCGGCGTGCCGGTTATCCTTCTGGCACCGCAAGGGAAACAAGTGTCTCGTCTTTTGCGCGGAAATCCCGCAGTAATGGCGGAAAGGGAATTCTTTTCTGATTTCTCGAATATCGAGTGTGTGCTACAATGCCTGCTCGAAGAAATCTTTATAAAAGGACTCTGCCAGAAGGTTATTACCAAACGAACGACGCAATGAGAAATTTTGGTGTCCGCGCGGAAAAAATAAAGCGGCAGGTCGAAGACCTGCCGCCTTCCTATTGAACTTTATGTGGTAATGCGCCATGCGCAAGTGGGGACAATATACCGGCACAAAGGAGGAACTCTTTTTGCCGCGACGAGCCGAGGAGATTCGTGATGGCACATAATCACGGGGTACTCATTTGTTTGGCAATATCGCGACGCGGCAGCGCAAAGCCCATACCGACCGAGATCGAGAGTATCTGTATGGATTGCGAACGATACGATCTCGATTCCGGTGAGGGCCTGTTGACGGTTTTTCATCAGCTCTAGGGCAATCTCTTCTATCCAAGTGGATGCCGGCAGAGAATGCCCTCGATTGATATCCACTACCCAATAACAATGGTCAGGGGCCTGGTGTATGAGATCTTCGAGTTTGTTGTTCGTGAGATCCTCTCCGGAGTTTTGAAAACGACGCACCATTTGCATTTGTTTCCTGATGGAGAGAATGGTATGCGGGATTACAGGAAGCAGAGGCAAATGAGACTTTTCGATTCTCATCCAGCGTATACTTCCAAGGGCAACTTGAAGCCGTTTTCGAAATTCCTCTATAAGAAAAGAAATTTCTTCGGGAAGAATTTCGATTGTTTGTAATCTTTGTTGGAGCAATGCGAGCCGGGTTTCTCCGCTCTCTGTGATGTTCTCAAGAGTATAATGAGAACGGTCCGGACGGAGAGGAAACAATGATGTGTCTTGCGGACGATTGTGCTGATCTGCCATGGCAGAACCTCCTGTACGAGAGCTTATGAAACTATAGCATGGCATATCTTGTCGTCAACATTTCTGGGTTGAGATAGGCGCTTGCTGTTTGGTTCTTGAAAATCTGATATAATCAGGTATAATTGCACTGTTTTATTGTGCTTGAGTATGATATTTACTCACTTTCATGTACGCAAGAGCATTGCGACTATTTTGGGAGGAAGTTGTGCGCTTGCCGCGTCGTTTTTCGTGTTGGGGGGAATTGAGACAAATTTCTTCGCGGCGGATGCCGCTTCTTCGCCCGCGCCTTCTGTATCGGCAAGTCCTGTGACTTTGCCACCCTCGTTTACTCCTTTTTATTTGGATCGTTTCCAAGAGGAGCGCGCAGCGTTGATCCGTGCTCAAAAGGATTTTGTGGAAGTAAATTTTTCTAAAGATATGGTGATGAAATATGAAGGTGGAGTTGCGACACAGGAATTTCCCATTTTTGCAAAGGGCGATCCTCAAGGATGGGGCGGCACTCCCGCGGGCTTGTATGAAGCGCTTGTTATGCATCAGGTCGCGTATTCTGCAGTGTCGGAAGTGTATATGCCCTACGCGATAAAATTTTACGGGAAGTATTATCTCCATGGAGAACCCTATTATCCATGGGGAGACAAGGTTGGAGCCGGCATTTCCGGAGGGTGTATCCAGCTGCAAGATGAAATCGCGAAGACGCTTTTTGAGTTAGTTCAAAAAGGTATGCCGATTCTGGTGGTGGATAAAGAAAATGATAGCTACCGCTATGAACGTGTAGATAGTCAAGAAATGCCACAGGTTTCGGCAGCTTCTTATATTATCGCAGACGCGGATTCGGGTTTTGTGTTCGCGGAACAACATTCCAGACAATCCTTGCCAATTGCATCTCTGACAAAACTCATGACGGCGCTGGTTGTAACAGAAAACATAGATTTGCGCCGGGAGGTGGAAGTGCGTTCTTCAATGCTTGAAGCGTATGGCGTAACCAAAGAGCTGGAAACAGGGGAGTCGTATCGGGTGGTGGAACTGCTGTACCCGCTTCTTATGCCTTCGTCCAATGACGCGGCAGAGGTCTTAACCGGGTTTTTCGGGCGGAGCCGAACCATTGAGATGATGAATGAAAAAGCAAAAGCAATGTTTATGCGGGACACGTTTTTTGTGGATCCGTCCGGTTTGAGCGATGGAAACGTGGCAAGCACGCAGGATTTGTTGTATCTTGGCCGGTATATTCTGAACAATCGCCCGCCACTGTTTGATATTACCAAAGGGAATGACGTGAGAAGTTTTGGCGGAGTGAGTTTTGCGATTGATGAAATGAAAAATAAAAACTTGTTTGAAAAGGAGCCGAATTTTCTTGGGGGGAAAACAGGATATATTATTGCGGCTCGGTATACTGGTTTGTTCTTGTTCCGCATGAAGACGCCGGATAATCAAATCAGGAATATCGTCTTTGCGGTGTTGGGTTCTGAAAACGCCAGAAAAGACACGCAGCATCTTTCTGACTGGCTTGAGAAATCTTATGGATTGAGCCCCTCTGATGAAAGCAATGAAAACTCAATTCTTCTCCAGCATTAAAAAAGCTAGTAGGGAAGAAAAAGGAGAACAATCCTATCTTCACGCAAGCCGCGCTTCTGATCTGCAACATTCGCGGGACCGCTTTTGGTACCGAATTCTCGAGATATTTCCGGGATTTTTATCCTGGGGCACATTGGCGCTTGCCATCATCTGTTCGTGGCTTTTTCCGGCGCCTACAGCGTTTTTCCTGCTGATCTTTATTCTATATTGGCTGTTTCGCGTTTTGTATTTCTTTTTTCATTTACTGGCTGGCTATCGCAAAACCAAAACCCATGAAAAGATAAATTGGTTGAAAAAATTAGAATGTTTGGATGTTCGAGATTATACATTGCAAGTCGCTCATTGGCGGGATTTGTATCATCTGATTGTTATTCCCACCGCAGAGGAACCGTATGAGATTTTGAAAGAAACGATTGCCGCGCTTCAGCAAACAGATTATCCCAAAGACCGCATGATTGTGGTGCTCGCCATTGAACAACGTGTCGGGGAAACGGCAAGAAGAAAAGCGCAAGCGCTCAAACAGAAATTTGGCAACTCATTCGCGCACTTTCTGGTAACAGAACATCCCAAAGATCTTCCGGGGGAAATCGCGGGAAAGGGAGCAAACGAAACATGGGGCACGAAAATTGCCCAGAAAGAAATTATTGATGCGCAGGAAATTCCGCACGAATATGTGATTTTGACTTCTCTTGATGCTGACACCGTAGTCTTGCCCGGGTATTTGAGCTGCTTGACGTTTCACTATGTAACCACGCCAAACCCAACACGGAATTCGTATCAGCCAGTCCCTCTGTTTATGAATAATATCTGGAACGCGCCCGCTATTTCCCGGCTGTTTGCGTTCAGCACGACATTTTGGTTTATCATGAACCAGCAGAGGCCAGAGAAAATGAGCACGTTTGCTTCTCATTCGATGAGTTTGCGCGCGCTAGTGGACGTGGGATACAAACAGGTGAATTTCGCGGTGGATGATTCGCGTATTTTTTGGCAATGTTTCTTGCATTATAACGGGGATTATGGAGTTCAGCCCTTGCATTATCCGGTTTCTATGGATGCAAACGCGGCGCCTACGCTTTTGGCTACGGTACGCAATATCTATAAACAGCAGCGCAGATGGGCATACGGAGTAGCGGATGTGTCGTATTTTCTCTTTGGTTTTTGCAAAAAAAGCGAGATTCCTTTGCGCAAGAAACTTTCTCTTAGCTTTGATAGGATTGAAGCATATTGGTCGTGGGCGGTGGCTTCTCCCATTATGTTCTTTTTGGGTTGGCTTCCTTTGGTTTTGGGGGGAGAAGAATTTCGCCAGACGGTGCTTTCCTATAATCTGCCTCGGTATACCTCTTTTATGCTGACGTTCACGTTGCTTGGCTTGGTGTGTTCGGCGTATTTGGCGATTTTAGTGTTACCTCAACGGCCGATGGCGGTTGGGAGATGGAAATTTCTCTGGCTGGTGGGACAATGGTTTGTTTTGCCCGTTATTATGGTATTTTTCGCGCTTCCCGCGCTTGATGCTCAAACAAGGTTGCTTTTGGGAAAGTATATGGGATTTTGGGTTACTCCAAAGTTCCGAAAGAATAAGAAGTAATCTGCTTTGAATTACGAAACCAGCACATACAAGGTTTTGAGAACACGGATATGTTTCTGCTGAAAAATTCCTGGTGCTCCCCTTATCACCTCGTGGTGAGGGGCTCGCGCCAGTCGCGCTCCCAACGTTCTCAAAACCTTGTATGCACTGGTTTTGTAATTCAAAGGTATCTCAAAGAATCAAGCTGATTGGTTTGGAATGTACTCAATGCTATTCTAAATGCAATTTTGCCCGCAGTTCTTGCGTCTTTGCTTGAAGCGCAGGATAGGTGCGAAGGGTGATGTCTTCCTCAAGGATTTGTTTGGCGGCTTCTCTTGCCTCTTGCACCAGTTGCAGATTCGTGAGCTGTTGCATGGCAAAGTCTGGCATGCCCCATTGTTTGGCGCCGGCAAAGTCTCCAGGGCCGCGGAGTTTCAAGTCGGTTTCCGCCAGCTCAAATCCGCTCGCTGATTTCTCCAGCGCCCGCAATCTCTTGATGCCTGTGCGGTTTGCGGATTCGGAAAACAGAAAACAATATGATTGATGTTTTCCTCGTCCGACGCGGCCCCGGAATTGATGCAGTTGCGCCAATCCAAAACGATCCGCGCCTTCAATGAACATAATGGTTGCGTTGGGAATATCCACTCCCACTTCCACTACGGATGTGGAAACCAGAATATCAAATTTGCCTGCCTTAAATTTGCGCATCGCAAGCTCTTTTTCTTTGGCGGGCATTTTGCCGTGCAGCATTGCGAGGCGTAAATCGGGGAACACTTCTCTGGAAAGCCGCTCGTGCTCCTCTTTAACGGTTTTGATTTCTAATTGCGGCGGAGTTTTTTCCGTGCGTTCAATACGCGGGCAGATGACGAACGCCTGCCTGCCTTTTTCAATTTCTTGTTCGATTGTCTTGTATGCTTTGGGGCGGTCTTCGGGCGCAATTACTTTGGTGATAATTTGTTTTCTTCCTTTGGGCATTTGCGCGATAAGCGATAAATCCAAGTCGCCGTATATCGTCATGGCAAGCGTGCGGGGAATAGGGGTGGCAGTCATGGAAAGTAAATGAGGAATGAGCGTGGATCGCTTCAATAATGCGGCGCGCTGCTTGATTCCAAAGCGATGCTGTTCATCCACGATTACAAGCGCGAGGTTATCGAATTTTACTTTATCTGTAATCAAGCTATGCGTTCCCACAAGCATTTCAATCTCGTTTGCTTGGATGCGTTCTAAAAGTTTTTTCTGGGAAATTTCGATATAGTCATGCGGCAGTTTGGGAGAAATGAAACGGTCTGATTTTCCCGTAAGCAAACCAATAGTGATTTTGAACGGCGTTAAGAGCTCTGCGATTGTTTTGAAATGCTGTTGCGCTAAAATTTCGGTGGGAGCCAACAACGCAACCTGATATCCTTGTTTGACGGCGGAAAGCGCGGCCATCGCAGAAACCACTGTTTTCCCTGATCCTACGTCTCCTTGCAAGAGACGGTTCATGGGCCTGGGTTTTTCCATGTCCTTCAAAATGCTCCAAGCGGATTTTTTCTGGTCGTCGGTAAGTTGAAACTTGAGTTTCTTGGTAAAGCGTTGCATTAAGTCCGTATCCAAAGGAATCACAGGCGCTTTCACTCTGGCGATTTTTTTCCGTTCAGATAAGATGAAGAGCAAAATGTAAAACAGCTCTTCAAACGCAAAACGTTTTTCTGCGTGCTTGGCCTCCTGTAACGATGTGGGAAAATGAATGCTCCAGAGCGAAGGAGCCAACGGCGATAATCCGCGTTCTTGCAATATTCGCGGCGGAAGAATTTCCTGAATATCCTTCCCGTGCTTTGCGAGAATCATTTTGATGATCGAGCGAATCCATCTTGAACTTACGCCCGTTGTTTCAGGGTATATGGGAATAATTCTTCCAGTGTGCGTGAGATGTTCAAAAGGGGATTCGCCTTCTTTCAGTTTTTCAAATGCAGGGCTTGCAAGATAGATGCCTTCTTTGTCGCGCATGACTTTGCCGGCCAAACAAACCTTGTCTTGATTCTTGAGAGTATCTGCCAAATAGGGCTGATTGAACCAGCGGACTTTTATTGCTCCGGTTGTATCCTGCAAGACGGCATTCACAAACGACATTCCTTTCTTGTAAGTGCGGATTTGCTTGATCTCTAGAATTTCCCCACACACGCACCACGACTTGCCTTCTGTTACGTTCTCGATGGGTGTAATCACCGACCAGTCCTCATACGTACGGGGAAAATGAAAAAGCATGTCGCGAATCGTGTGAATTCCGAGTTTATGAAGTTTTTTCTCATAGGCGGGTCCCACGCGGGGGATAGAAGAAATAGGAGCTGAAAGATTCATGGGAGGGAAAGTTAAAGGGCAAAATTCAAAAGGCAAAAGCTAGGAAAGCGTCGAAGGTGCAATACATATTCTTTGCATTGCCAAAGAAAAATAATTTTATATTTTGCCTTTTGACCTTTAACTTTGAGATTAGTGTGCCCGGCAGGACTCGAACCTGCGACTTCCAGATCCGCAATCTGGCGTTCTATCCGCTGAACTACGGGCACAAAATACAATTGTACCCCATTAGCATACCTCATTTTCGGAAAATTTCAACCAGATAAAAAACACTCCCGTTATGATCAACGGGAGTGTTTGCTTATCGTATGCACGATAAAAGGGAACACGAACATTGTAGGCATAGAATTAAAGCCAGGAAATAAGGAATGTGATTCACTCCCTAGGCATGTTTTTCTTATCCCCCTTCCATTTTGTTGACGATAAAAGCAATAGACCCACTGCACAATAGCATTCGTGTGCAGCCGCAGGAAAACACCGGCGGCTTTTTGTTATGCTCGTTTCAG
>MHTV01000026.1 GCA_001823215.1 Candidatus Wildermuthbacteria bacterium RIFCSPHIGHO2_02_FULL_45_25
CGCATATTTGCTATAATTCGAATATGAAGAATTCATTTGTGCTTGCCTTGTCCACTTTGATTGGCACAATTGTGGGCGCCGGAATTTTTGGTCTGCCGTATGTTGTATCGCGCGCGGGGATTATTCCCAGCATTTTTTATTTTGTCGTGCTGGGCGGCGTTATTCTGGTGTTGCATTTGTGCTTTGGGGAAATTGCTTTGCGCACCAAAGAAAAACATCGGCTGATTGGATATGCGCAAATTTATCTGGGCGGCTGGGCAAGGGGACTGGCAACACTTTCAACTATCGGAGGAGTGATCGGAGCTCTGCTTGTGTATATGATTCTTGCCGGGAATTTCCTTTCACTGTTGCTTGGCGCTGCATTTGCGGATGTGGAAAGTTGGGTGTTCTCGGTGGCGTTCTGGGCGGTATTATCTCTTGTGATTATCTTGGGAATTCAAACCATATCCCGACTGGCCGTGGTGATGAATGTGGCGCTCTTTTGCGCAGTTACAGTGATTCTTATTTTTGCGGTTCCGCATGTTCAAGTCAGCAATATTTTGTTGATATCGGTGGAAAACCTTTTTTTGCCGTATGGGGTGGTGATTTTTGCATTTCTGGGCGTGTCTGCTATTCCGGAAATCGCGGACCTTTTCAAAAACCGTCAGGAGAGGCGAAGTTTGGACAACGTAATTGTTTGGGCATCGGTAATTGTGGGCTTATTTTATCTTGTTTTTGCGACAGTGATTGCGGGAGTTTCCGGTTTAGATACGACTCCGAACGCATTACTGGGACTGAAGGAGCGCATTGGAGATGGGATCGTGCTCTTGGGCGCGTTCTTTGGGTTGGTGGCCATCTCGGGTCCCTTTGTCATGCTGGGGAATTATCTCAAAAACTCTTTGCGATACGACTATAAAATTCCCCGTCTGGCTGCGATTGGGTTTGTTACCATGGTTCCCTTAACGCTGTTTCTGTTGGGGATAAGGGAATTCTTAAGCGTGGTTGGAATTGTGGGAACGCTTATGGGGGCTGTGGATGGAGTTCTGATTGTGCTTATTTATCTGAAAGCAAAAAGCAAGGGAGATCGGAAACCGGAATACACTCTACGGTTACCCAAACTGGTGTTCTTTCTTGTGGGTGCGATTCTCGTGGCGGGAATGGTGGCAGAGCTAGCGGGAAAATTTTAGAAATTAAAAAAGCTCGGCGATATCCAATCGCCGAGTCGTATTGTTTGAGTTTTTTGCTAGTTTGTAAGGATGATGGCCGACAATTCGTCGCTGACGCGATCGAATGCGTCGGGAAGGAGCTGATAGGGCGGTTGGGGATTACGGGCTGCGGTATGCATGGCTACAAAGCGGGCGCCTGCCCGGATATATTGATGGGCGCGGCGGCCATCTGTAACGCCACCAATCCCAATGACTGGGATATCACGCCCGCGTCCTTCTTGGTTAAGGAGATGGCAGATGGAGCGGACTTGGCCAAGGTTGAACTGGAAAAGCTGGTCTCCAGCGCCTCCCGCATACCCAGTTCCGGAAATATACGATTTGCCCTCGTCGTCGCAATCCCAGCAACCCGGGAATGTATTACACGAGGCGATCGCGGCAACCTCGGGGAAACTGGCAAGGAATCTGACAAGCGTTGCGCGATACGAGGGATCGGTGATCGGAGATATTTTGGGGATGAGAGGTATCTTGTTCTCGCTTCCCCGGCGGACGGCATTGAGCACCATGCCGACCGTATCTAATTGGAAACACAATAGGGCGTTGGCGTCATGAGCGTTCGGACAGCTCAAGTTAACAACCATCGCGTCTACTTTTGCGGCAAGAGCGAGTGATGCTAACACGATAAAGTCCGATGGATTGCTCCCAGCGATGTTCAGGAAAAATGGCTTCCCGTAGCCACGAGCAATTTCTACAAGCCAAGGAAGGCGTTCCATGTAATACGCAACGCCCTCATTTTTTAGCCCGATAGAGTTGAGGGAGTTTCCGTCATCGTTAACGTGAATGACGGTGCCGGGATTCCCATCTCTCGGCTCCGCGGTAATGGAGCCGTATTCAATCGCTCCAACGCGCGTTTTCACTAAAAGATCGATATCTTTCTTGCTCTTACATGTCCCTCCGGCGTTCCAGAGGGGACTATGAAGAACCACGTCTCCCAGTTTGAGTGATTGCACGGATGACTCCCCGAAAAAAATTTCCTCTTTTCTTATGAGGATAATCCATATATAGCACCTTGATTGTTTGCCAGCAATATATTTGCTATAATATGCTCGAAACAATAGCATGGAAAAGATTGATTCACACCTGAAGGCATTTCATACATATGTGGTGGGGCGGATTCCCAAGCTTTCGATTCTTATCCCCATGTTTATCTCCATTGAGCTGGGATTGAGCATGTTGGTTGGATATTTTGCCGCAAGAATGTGCGCGGGGCCGTCCCCCAAAACGAGAGGACGAATTCCCTCTCTTATTTTTCGTACCCGCACACACAAGGTGCATTTGCACCACTGGTTTGTATTTTCCAATATCTTGATTGTTACCATGGTTTTGCATGTGTTTATCGCGACGCCTAATATCTTCTACGGATTTCTGGGAGGAATTATCGCGCAGGGAGTGTTGTACTATGACGATTGGCATCATCTGGTAAGCAAACACAACTCCTAATTTCAATCCTCGTTTATTGATTTTCATGGCATTTATTTCTTCGTTGTTTTCAAAAGAGGAAGCGCGCAAGAAGCGCTTTGTTCGGTTGGTGCAGCAGGGTAAATACCAGGAAGCGTCTGATGAGTGGCACGGCCTTCATCACGGAACGTATCTGGAGGATTTTGTGTATGGATCAAACGATGGGATTATTACCACATTCGCCGTGGTTGCGGGCGCGGCGGGCGCTCTGTTGTCTCCCGGCATCATTATCATTTTGGGAATCGCGAATCTTTTGGCAGACGGGTTTTCGATGGGCGCTTCAAATTTGCTCGCATTGCGTTCCGGAAGAGATTTTGTAAAGCTTCAGCGCAAACGAGAGCAATGGTTGTTGGAAATGTATCCAGAACAGGAAAAAGAGCAGGTGCGCGCGATTTTGCGCCGATGGAGTTTGCCTGAAGAAATTATCGCAAAAGCGATTTATGCATTGACGAGCGATCGAGAACGCTGGATGAATCTGATGATCAGGGAAAAATTGGACTTAAAAGAAGAAGAACATGGAAGCCCGCTTGCCCACGGAGTAGTAACATTTCTGGCATTTGTCGTAGCAGGGATTATTCCGCTTGCGCCCTATTTACTGGGACTGCATGTATCGTATCAATTTTTGATTTCGAGTATTTCGGCCGCGATCGCATTTTTTTTGGTGGGAGCCGCGCGTTCTCTGGTAACAGACGGCAGCGCGTGGAAAACAGGATTGGAGATATTGGTGATTGGCGGGTTAGCTTCAGGTGTGGCGTATGGATTGGGTTGGGCGGTGAAAGCGGTGTTTGGCGTGACCATTTAACGAGAAAAGATCGTGCGCGATCTTTTCTCGCAAGCGCCTCATTGATATGACTATCGAGCAATTTAAAGAGCGAAATGGATATGAGATCGAGGGGATGTGGCTTCCTCGGGTAACCGCGATTGTAGCGATGGGAAGTTTTGTTGGCGCGGGCGGAAATTCCTTTTGGTCAAGGACGGCATTTCGCAACGCGGCTGAATGGGGAACTATCACCCATGAGGCGGTGGGGCAAATCGTGTGCGGAAGAGCGTGCAAGATCGCCGCGCATATTGCCATTTCAATTCACGCTTTCCGGCAATGGTACAAAGCAAACCCCTTTGGCGTGGAGAGTTATGAAACCGCGGTGGAGCGGCGCGTGTTCGATCCTAAAAACTTGTACGCGGGAACAATTGATATGCTTGCGAATGTGGCGGGAGAGTACGGGGTGATTGATGTGAAAACAAGTACGGCAATTCGGAAAGAACACGCTTTGCAGACTGCGGCGTATCTCAACGCATATCAGCAGACCGCGCAAGGAGGGGCGCAGTACACCAAGCGCTGGATTCTGCGAATTGATCAATATCAAGAATGCAGAGGATGTTTTGCCAAGCGCAGGGAAAAATACGGCAGAGCAATGACGTCTGGCGGAAAACAAATCTGCAATCATCAGTGGAGTCAGGCAAGAGGCGAAGTGGAATTTAAGGAACAGGAAAATTTTGAAGGAGATTTGGAGAAATTTCTCGACCAAAAGGAACGATGGGAGCAAAAAAATGGAGCTTTTCTTTCCCGAATTTCAAACTATCCCAAAAACATTAAACAAGTTTCGCTGTTCTCATAAATTTTGAATTTGGAAATTGCTTTCGTAATTCAACCCCGTTAGATGTTTTTCTATCTAGCGGGGCAAAGTTATCAAACGTATGCGAACAAAACAAATCGTGGGCTGGGTATTGTTGGTCATCGGAATTTTAATGATTGGCTGGGCCGTGTTTTCTTCGGCGCAGATTTTTGCTGGCGCGAAAAAACCGCCACAGGTTTTTGAGCCGCAACCGCGCGGGCTGGAGATGTCGGAAGCGGCATCTTTATCTGACGGGATTTCGTCAGACGATATTCAAAAGCAATTAGACAAAGCGTTAGCTCATCAAATTGGACGCATTCTGCCCGCAGGTGCTGTTCCCTCCGCGTTAAATTTGTTTGCTTGGTCGCTGTTCGTCGGTATTGTGATGTTTGCCGGCGCTCAAATAGCGAACATTGGGATTAAGTTGATCACATAACCATGCGATTTGCCGGAGATTTCCATATTCATTCAAAATACGCGCGCGCCACTTCCAAAGACATGAATTTGGAGAATTTGGATGTGTGGGCAAAGATCAAAGGCATTGGCGTGATAAGTTGTGGAGATTTTACGCACCCGGCTTGGTTCAAAGAACTCCAAGAGAAATTAGAACCATCAGAGCCCGGACTCTTTAAGCTCCGGGGGGTGCAATCTGCCACGAGATTTATTTTGACCACCGAGATTAGTTGTATTTACTCAAAAGGAGGGGCGGTGCGCCGCGTTCATCTTATCTTGTTTGCGCCTTCTTTAGAGGCAGTTGCGAAAATCAATGCTGCGCTTGGCAAAATCGGAAACTTAAAAGCGGACGGCCGTCCCATACTCGGACTGGACGCGAAAGAAGCGGTGCGAATTTGTCTGGAGGCAGATCCCGAATGCATGGTGGTGCCGGCGCACGCATGGACTCCCTGGTTTGCGGTCTTTGGCTCAAAGTCCGGATTTAACTCTCTGCGGGAATGCTTCGAAGAATACACGCCATATATCTATGCGATTGAAACAGGGCTTTCATCAGACCCTTTAATGAATTGGCAGTTGTCGCAATTGGATGCGATTACGCTCTTGAGCAATTCTGACTCTCATTCATTGGCGAAAATAGGGCGGGAAGCAAATTTCTTTGACACGGAATTAAGTTACCGTGGCATTGCGGACGCTATGAAGAAAAAAGACGCAAAGAAATTCCTCTTTACCGCCGAATTTTTTCCTGAAGAAGGAAAGTATCATTACGATGGGCATCGCGCATGCGGAGTGGTATTGAAGCCCGCGGAATCCAAAAAATACAACAATATCTGTCTAAAATGCGCCAAACCTCTCACGATCGGGGTGCTGAACCGCGTGGCTGAACTTGCCGATCGTCCCGAAGGTGTAAAACCTGCCAACGCAATTCCCTATAAAAGTATGATTGCGCTAGAAGAGATCATCGCAGATGCTTTGGGAATGCGAGTTGCGGCAAAAAAAGTGCGGGCAGAATACGAGAATATCATCAAACACTTTGGGAATGAGTTTTCAGTGCTCTTAGATGTGAATGTAAAAGATATAGAGAGGGTTGCTTCTCTTAAAATTGCCGAAGGCATCAGCCGCGTCAGAGAGGGGAAAGTGCATATTGCGCCGGGGTACGACGGCGAGTATGGAAAAATTGAAATCTTCCCCAAGAGAGAGTCGAAACATTCTTTAAGTCAGCCAACCTTGTTTTCATAGGGAACATATAGTAATCTACGGGATATGCATACGTTGCTTGAACTCGAACCAATTAAGCGGTTTATTGATGTGGTCGGCAAAGAAATCGAAAAATACTTCGGAAAGGAAGAGGGTTGTATTGTGTATCTTCAGCCAGACGGGACATTCTACGGATTTGCTCTCTATGAATGGCTGAAGGCGCGAGGAAAGAATATGACGATTACCACAATGGAAGACGATGGGCGTGGTTTGGAAGAAAACAAGGCAAGGGGCAGAAAGGTGTTAATCGTGGATAACGACGTGGTTACCGGTAAGGGGTATAAACGCTCGATGGAGGCCTTGCGCATCAGGAAAAAGGAATTAAAGCTGAAAGACATTAAGTTTGCAACTTCGTATGATCGCGTGGGGGTTGCTGATTTTTCTGTTGGCAAATACTCCACGGAAACCATTTGGAATTTGGCTGATTTGGACGCGATTGATCTGAAAATCATTCAAACGCTTTCCGTAAACGGGAGAGAATCTTTCGCGGATATCGGCAAAAAAATTAACTTGAGTTCGGTGGCGGTAAAAAACCGCGTGGATAAATTGCTCAAAGAGCGCGTCATTCGCATCGAAGCCGTGTTCAATATGGATCAGTTTTATGCGCTGTGCGCCCAGATTTATGTGGAAGCAGACCCCAAAGCTGTGGAAAAAATGATCGAAAAATTTGAAAAAATGCAGGAGGTGTATCATCTTGTAAGAGTTACAGGCATCTACAATTTACTCATTGGCATCGGCGGGCAAAGCTGGCAAAATATTCACGAGTTTATCGAGCAGGAAGTACGAAGTAATCCCGGCGTTCGAAAAATCTTTATTACAACAGGAGAAACGCCGATTTTGCCCAAAACGATTTCTTTGGCGACTTCTTAAAAAACACAATGCGCGCTCTTGCAAGGAGTTCCCTTTCGATTTATAGTAGAGGTGGGGGACCCGTTATTTTATGTTTCCCCTAAAGGGGATGAAAGGAAGGAGCAAGTGGTAGAAATTAAGCTGAATCTGCTCAAGGATTATGCCACGGAGCTTGTTTCTCTGGTATGGGAACAAAAGAGAGCTGGTCTTGGAATGCAAACAATCGGTTTGGTTGCAGGACGTTCTCCAGATGAGGACACGGAGATTGGCATTGATGTAGCGGCCGAAGGGTTGCTCAAGAAAGCGTTGGTAAAGATTGCCAATTCTCTGGAAGCCGCCATGCATGTGTTCTCTGAACACGGCAGGTACGATATCGGATCCGGACCCAAGCAGATGCTTGTTTCCGTGGATCCCTTCGATGGTTCGGGGCTTTTCCAGCGGGGTATTCCTGCGGAATGGTGGGCGGTGTGGTCTTTGTTCCTCGAAGATTGCACGCCTGTTTTCGGATGCGCGGTAGACATTCTACGAGGGGTTCTCTATGTCGCGCAACAGGGGGAAGTTGTGCGTATTGACCTTTCGTCGAATGGCGAGGAAACGCATGTTTTTCGTGGCACGAAAAATGGGCTTGACGATACGCCTCACCTAGCGGCGTATCTTATGAATCCCACGTATTTCTTGCCATGGGCTAGCAAGATGAATTTTCTGGGGGATTATCCCAAAGTGCGTGTCTGGCCGAATGGCGGATCGTGTATATACCCTTGGCTCGCGGAGGGCCTGGTGCATGCATATGTCATGTTTGAGGAGCCGCGCACCGAGATTGATCCCGGGTTAGGTTTTGCTCAAGCCGCGGGGTTGACGGTTGCGTCGGTTGCGGAAGACGGCACTCTTGTGCGCTACCGTTTCGATCCCACCAATACCGCCGGTCGCGTTCCGTTGTTTATAGCCGCGTGTACGCACGAGCTGGCAGAAGAAATTGCAAGGAAGGTGATATCTTCCAACTAATCTAAGGAGGGCTTCGACCAGAAGAGACGAAGCCCTCCGTTTTTATTTGATAGGTACTTAATAAAAAATGCCGTTTCGCTTAACAAAATGAAGTAATATGCTCCTTTGTCTTTACAAATAAAATACGCTCTTGACAAACACTTTTGGTATTGATACCATGGCACATGTAGGTAAGAGAACATATAATTCGTTTTAAGGTAGAGATCGGATGTTGCGGTAGCGGATATCTTAGAGAGTCCGTTGCATTGCATTCGGCGATAGCGTTTCTATTAAAATCTATGCTTACGGCAGAAAAAATCTATGTAACCCATAAAGGGTTAGAAAAAGTTCAGAAAGAGTATAAACGGTTGCTGGAATTCCGCAATCAAAAAACAAGAGGCGAAGTTCCCAGTATGCTGCATTCAGAAGAAGCAAATCCCGAGTATCTCGCTTTTCAGGAAGATATGAATATGCTCGAGACAAAGCTTGCCGAATACGAAGATATTCTCCAAAAAGCGGAAATTATTAAAAAACCGCCCAAAGGAAGAGATATTCTTGTGGATTTAGGGGCATTGGTGGCATTGGAGATGGACGGGAAAGTGGAGGAATTTCTGATTGTGGGTACTCTGGAAGCCGACCCTTTACAAAAAAAGATTTCAAACGAATCTCCTATTGGCAAGGCGCTCTTGGGAAAGCGAGAAGGAGATTTGGTCAGCGTGGAAACGGCTGTGGTAACCCATACATGCAAGATATTGACAATTAGCTATTTGTAGGGAGCGAAAAACGGCGAGGACGTGCAAAACGTCCTCGTTTTCGTTATACTAGAATATGGAGTCATCTATTTTGAAATTCGGTCATATTCCAGAAGTGTTATCTGATAAAGAACGCGGGTTGGTTTCCTATTTGATGCAGGCAGTCGAAGCCACGGATGATCTGTATCAACGCCAAAAAAACTCCGCGTTGCCGGGCGCCAATTTTTATCCTCCGGATGCGAGCAAGAAAGAAATTGAGCAGGCGGCAAAAAAAAATCCGGCAATTCTCGACCCGTATACTTTTGTGGAGCGCGCGGCGAATGGGAAGCTGATCGCCACGCCGTATGTGAAAAAATTCGAGAAAGAATTGACGCGTATCTCAAATCTCCTAAAGGAGGCCGCTGAGTACGCGGACGATCTGACATTTCGAGCATATATTCGCGCGCGCGCGGAAGACTTGCTGCGGGAAACATACGACGAGAGTAATCTGCTTTGGGTAAAGTCGGGGAATGCAAAAGTTGGATTTGTGCTGGGGGCTTTTGACCGGTATTTGGATCAGCTTTTTTTCCGCAAACGAGCATATATGGGTTGGGTCGGAATTTTAGACGAACCGCGCACGCGAGAAATGGCAGAGTTCACGAAAGCGTTTTTGTCTGGCGACAGAAAACATCTTCCCGGCGCTAAAAATGCGCAAGTGCCCCAGGCAAGAATTCGCGTGGAGGATACGCTTGTATTTGCCGGATTGATTGGAGATTTCTCTTTTGTTGGAAGCAGCTTGCCTTCGTTCGCGGACGCCGAATTTATCAAACGCTATGGGACAATGTTTACCATGTTTAAACCGAGTCTCGCGAACCGTTTTGAAAGCATTTTTGAAATTTTCCGGACCGTATTCTCGCAAGAAGTGCAAAATAGATATTCAAAAGAAAGTCTTCGGCATGCGTTTCTCTATATTAGCGTTCTTCATGAGGCCTCTCATAATCTGATGCGCTATGAGGATGCGGTAACCCGACTCCAGGAGTTTTTCCCTTATTTTGATGAGGGATATGCGGATATTTTAAGCATTAAAGGATGCGGTCCATTACTTCTTCAGGGTGTTTTTACCGAATGGCAACTCGAAGCGTTGCTACTGATGAATATATGCGAAAGCATCTATTTCTGTAAGCGGTATATGGATGCCTCGCAAGTAGGACCGTATGCCATAGGATCAACGATGTCGCTCGATTTCTTGCTTCAGGGAAAAGCTTTGATTCACACGAAGAACGGATTTGAAATTGACGCGTATCGCGCGTTCGTGGTATTCGACCAGCTTTCTCATATTTTCGAGTATTATATTGCGATTGGAACTTATAACGAAGCAAAAGTTTTTCTGCGCCGTGCAAAAACGAAAAAAACGTTTGCTCATTTCGCGCCTTATATTGAAGACAAACGGCAAGAGGAATACGCGTTGGTGTAAAAAGAGCAGTTAAGAGGATTGGCAGGAAAAGGCGCGGCGGCCCATGCGGCAGACCGCCACCCACTCTTTCTTTTTCTTGGGGGGTTGCTATAATCGGGGCATTGCTATGCGTCAGATAATATTCTTTGGTATCAGTCTTATCGCGGGAAGCGCTGTATTTTTTTGGGTTTTGGGACACATTGGATGGAAAGAAGTGTGGGATGCCTTTTTTGCCGCGTTTGACGCCAAGCGCGCAGGTTCCTTGCTTGGGCTTACGATGTTGATGCTCTTTGTGGGAATGTGGAGGTGGCGCGTAATCTTGCAGAGCTACCAAGAGCATATTGGCATTGTTCAGATGAGTAAAATTTATCTGGCGGGATTTGCGTTGCTGTACATATTTCCAATGATTCCGCTGTTGGCCGAAAGTTTTCGGGGTTCTCTTCTGCGAAGCCATCATCAGATTCCTTTTTCAAGGGGCGTGGCGTCGGTCTTAAGTGAACGGATATTGGAAGTAACCATGAGTTTAGCGGTGGTATTGGTGGGTGGCGCAATCGTGCTTTTCCATTGGCGCCAACCTTCGGTTCCATTTGGCGGTATTGTGCTTGGTGGAATGGTCTGCGGGCTCGTGATTATTTTTTTATTTCTGTATGTAAGGATGTTTCAAAGTAAAAGCATTGTTGGGATGTTTGTCAGACAAGCAAGCAGTGGGAACGGGAAAAACGCGGTGGAAGAAGTAGAAGCAGAGATCTTTCGTTTCTTTTCGTGGAATAATCCCTATTTCTGGAAAGCGCTGGCGTTGTCAATAATTCGCATGGGAGTCGGACTCGCACGAACTTTTCTGCTTGTTATTTTTTTGGCGGGAGGAACAAACGTGAGTGCGGCCCTCGGGATTTCGGGGTCCTATTATCTCTCCACGTTTTTTCCGGTTCCCGCAGGCATCGGATTTCACGAATCTTTTCAGGCGTTTACATTCCAGGTATTCGGATTTACGTCGGTCATGGGAGCCGCGTTTGCGCTTGCGTTGCGCGCGGTTGAAACTCTGGTTGTGGTATGCGGATTGTTGTTTGTCCTTTGGTTCGGCTTTGATTTTCTTCACCGCGTGATTGTTCCTCGGAAGTCCAGAGAGTAGCATTTGGATATACCGTGAATTACGAAACCAGTGCATATAAGGTTTTGAGAACGTTGGGAGCGCGACTGGCGCGAGCCCCTCACCACGAGGTGGAAGGGGGAGCACCAGGAATTTTTCAGCAGAAAAATATCCGTGTTCTCCAAACCTTATACGCACTGGTTTCGTAATTCACGTAATTTACAGCAAATCAATCTTATTCGTTATCTTTTATATATGACACAAGAACGATCTTCGGGCGTAATCGTGTTTACGCTTTTCCAAAAAGAACCCTATGTTCTACTACTGCATTACCCGGCTTCTTCGGGAGACAAAGAAAGCTATTGGGATTTGCCCAAAGGCCATCTGGAAAAAGGAGAGACAGATCGGCAGACGGCTGTTCGGGAAGTAAAAGAGGAAACGGGAATTGACGATTTGAAATTCTTTGAAGGATTTAAAGAGCAAATACATTACTGGTTTCAGGTCCAGAAGACTAAAGTTTCCAAGACTGTGGTGTTTTATCTCGCATGCACCAAAAAACATCAGATCAAAGTTTCCTTTGAGCATACCGGATATGTCTGGCTTCCGTTCAATGATGCGATCGCTGCGGTAAAATTTCAGAACGCCAAGGATGTTTTAAGCATGGCAAAGAAATTTTTGGCGCTTCATCGTATTGCGACCAATAAGCGACCGGTGTATCATCGCTCCAAAGCAAAGCATCAAAAGCCAAGCGAATCTTCGGTAAAAACGGTTCCCAAGCAGAGGCAACCAAAAACCAGATCTTCATGATCTGGTTTTTGAATCGAGAACTTATCCTTGAACTTTTTCCAGAATCTGTTTGAAAATTTCTGGTTTTTCTTGAGCCAACTTGGCTAAGATTTTGCGGTCAAGTTGAATATTGTGTTTGTGAAGTTGGGAAATAAATAAACTGTATCTTGAACCTTCTGCCCGAAGCATGCTGGAAATGTTGGTTGTCCAAAGCTGGCGCATCGTGCGCTTTTTTGCCCTGCGGTCTCGAAAAGCGTATTGCCATGCCTTGCGAATTGCTTGTTTGGCAAGCTTGTATTTGCTTTTTCTGCCCCACCTGAATCCTTTTGTTTGTTGGAGGATATGCATTCTGCGTTTGTGCGCAGGTACTCCTCGTTTGACTCGTGCCATAGAAGTTTATCGTTGTGCCATCTTTTTGATCGCTTTTATTTCAGACGGGGAAACTTCGACCAATTTGCGAATTCGCCGCCGTTTTTTACTTGTTTGTTTGGAAAGGTAGTGATCTTGTCCCACGGCCCTGCGCATGATTTTCCCGTTGCGCGTGAATTTGAATCGTTTGCTGATTGCTTTTCGTGTTTTTGCCATACGTTTATTGTTTGGTTGCGATTGTTGATAATCCTCGCGGTTCTCGGCGGATATCGCGCTCCATCTTTAACGGAACAGAGGCGGATATCATCGTCAGGAATTTTTGCATCTTCTCTCTTGCAAATCCTTCAAGGGCTTTCTGGCGCCCTCTTAAGGGGAGGGTAACTCTGATGCGGTCTCCTCTGCCAAGAAATTTGAGTGCCTGATCCGCTCTGGTTTGAAGGTCGTGCTCTGACATAGTATAGGTGAGCCGCACCTCTTTCAAATCGCCACCCGTGTGTTTTTTTGCTTCCTTGGCTTTTTTCTCTTCCCGGTACAGATATTTCCCGTAATCTCCAATTTTGCATACGGGGGGATCTACTTTTTCGGTAACCTGAATTAAATCCAGACCGCGCTCTTGCGCCATGTTTAAAGCTTCCTGCAGACGAACAACTCCAACTTGCGTATCGTTTTCGTCAATAAGCCGCACTTCGTTTGCCCGTATTTGGTGATTTACAAAAATCCTTTTTTGCAAGGTATAAGTTTGTCGTATAACCAATTTTTCCTCTTGGCTTGTTGTCGAGAGAAAAAATTTGTTATACGACGCGATGCTCTGCTTTTGGTTCTGACCCCCACTTTTTTTAAGGGATATGGATAACGTTGGTGGAGACGGAGGGTATCGAGCCCTCGTCCGAACGCGTCTTCAAACGATTTCTTCAGGCGTAGCTCTGTTGAAAGTTCGAACATGAAGTGAAAACAGAACGAAACCTTCTTGTTCTATGGCTAAGGTATATCCAGAGTGGCTGGAGCCCCCAACGCACTCTTTTCCTCGAAAGAATGACACCTGGGTTTGTCTATCGAGGATGAACAAGCCAGATGGCTTTCGCCCTTAGGCAAAAGCAAGCGCCTGCTGTGGAGCAGGTCTGAAAATGTTGGCAGTTATAGCTGCTGGGTTTTTGAAAGAGTGCCCAAACTCTGCCTGCTTGCGTTTGGAGATTGCCGCATTCGTCAAAGCAATCGTCCCCATGGTGTTAAGTTGCTTTCCCTCGCTTGAGGGCGCGTTCTATTTCGCGCTTGTCCTGGCGTTGCTTGAGGACTTCCCGTTTATCGTACTTTTTTTTGCCTCGGGCAATCCCAAATTCCAGTTTGATCCTGCGATTGTGATTATATACCTTAAGCGGCACAAAAGTCAACCCTTTCTCCTTTATTTTGCCTATGAGCGCGCGTATTTCCTTTTTGTGGAGCAAGAGTTTGCGGATACGGTCTTGCTGATAATCGTTGGGCGCGTTTGCGGGTTGATAGGGGGGAATAACGGCGCCAATAAGAAAAAGCTCCCCTCCTCTAAGAATAATATATGATCCCGCTATCTGAATTCTGCCGGATTTGATGGACTTTACTTCTTGCCCGTTCAATTCTAAACCCGCATGGAAAGTTTCCAGAACTTCATACGTAAAACGGGCTTTTCTGTTTTCTGCGTATATGATCATTGTGTTCTCAATGTACCATTAAGAGGATTTGATTGACAAACAGTGGCAGGATTGTCTAATGTAAAGTAATAGTTCTTTCAAGTTTCAGGTATATCGAACGGGAGGAAGGAATGGTGACTGTAACAATGTCACACCCCAAACAATATGTTTCTCGAGCGGTTCTCGAGGAAGCAACTCGGATTCTGTACCAAGGCAAGCCGTTGAGTGGCTTGCAAGAGATGAGGTTGGTTGTGGCCATGCAACGGGCCAATCCAGAACTTTCTGTTGAGGGATGGGCCGATGCGACATTTCCGGTAAAGAACTTTCGAATACTGGCAATGAACGGGCTAATGGGATTGACCGTTCCGCAGAGGTATGGCGGGATGGGTGCTTCCCTGGTAGAACACATGGAAGCGCTATACGAACTTGCTCTGTATAAGCCCGGAGTTGCTCTTGCTTATTGCATGAGTACGACGGCCTGTGCAATACTGGCAAGCGTTGCTCCCGAATCCCTTAAAGCACAAATTTTACCACAAGCCGCTCGAGGCGCTTTCATCTCTTCTGCTACGAGCGAGCCGGGACTGACACTTCAGGCCGCTGGATCCCAGATGAAGGCGGTGTACTCTCCTGTGCCAGGGGGGTATCGTTACCG
The DNA here is from genome assembly GCA_001823215.1 of Candidatus Wildermuthbacteria bacterium RIFCSPHIGHO2_02_FULL_45_25. GTDB lineage: Bacteria > Patescibacteriota > Minisyncoccia > Minisyncoccales > UBA10102 > O2-12-FULL-45-9. The sequence continues at coordinate 14,550 of MHTV01000026.1, forward strand.
GGCAGAGAAATGGTTTTGTTCGGGTGCGTCCAATGCCCAAGAGTTCTCTGCTATGGGCAGGGTGGAGGGGACAAACGAATTGATGTTGGCGATCATTCCGGCCGGAAAAGAAGTGCGCATCGTAAGGCGATGGGCCGATGGCGATCCCTTGGCTATGAGGGAAACAGGGAGTGACACCGTCGAGTTTGCCAATGTGTTCGTCCCCGATGAAATGGTAGTCTGCAGGGGGCGAAGCTTCTTGCCGGAATTCCGAAGGTTCGCATGCGGTTACGCGGTGATCTACGGGGCTATTGGATCGGCTGCGTTACAATATGTCGAAGGAATCCTTGCTGAAGATGAACAAAAGGCGGAGAGATTCCAAAGCCAAGTCCAACAGATGACAATGTTGGTTATCGCAAGCGAACAGGCATGGATGGCCGCGGCGGAAGCGCTAGAACGGAACGATTCGCTCGCGGCGATTAAAATCGCCCAAGCTAAACTCACTTGCGTTGAGAATTCCCTAAGCGTTCTCAAAATCGCTATGGGAATCGAAGGAGGAGTAAGTATCTTAGCTGCGAGAAGCCCGCTCGCAAATTCTTGGCGAGAGATTGCCGTAGGTATTGTACAGCCGCCGTCTACGGATCGGTGTCAGTGGGTTCTCGACGAATACAACGGCGGGAGAGGCATCCGCTCATTGCTCGAAATCATATAATTTGCTCCCCGTTACGTCTTTCTTTTCAAAGAACGGCGCGGCGGGGAGTTTTTCTTTGGCTTTGGTGTTTCGGGAGGGGGAGCGGCGTTCTCATGGGCAATGGGGAGAACGACCGTAAGCGTTGTCCCTTTACCCTGCTTACTTTCCACCAGAATTTTGCCCTGGTGCTTTTTGATAATTTCGTTTGCAATCCAAAGGCCAAGGCCTGATCCCTCGGTTTGCAAGAGCACTGCGTTATGCGCGCGGAAGAATTTGGTAAAGATATGTTTTTGCTGATCTTTCGGGATGCCAATGCCACGGTCTTTTATTTCAATAAATACGCTGTTATCCTTGGTTTGGGCAGAGATATGGACGGTACCGACTGGAGTGTATTTAATGGCGTTTTCCACGATATTAAAAATGGCCATTTCGAGCTTTTTCAAATCTGCCAAAAAAGTTGGAGGGTTGTCTGTAATACCTTCAAATAAGACAATAGTTTTGGATTTTTCTTGTAACAAAGGTTGGATTAATCTTTCTAAATTGCGAAAAAGTTTCTCTAAAGAAAGTGGCTTAAAATTATACTCAAACTTTCCCTGTTCCATTTTGGAAGTGTCGAGCAAGTCGTTTACCAGAAGGATAAGATTGTTCAGCGTAAGCGATGTTTCTTCGAGCAGTTTGTCTTGTTCCTTGGCGAGGGGACCGTATTCCAAATCCCGCAGAACGGAAAGCGCCCATTTCATCCGGGAAAGGGGGGTGCGCAATTGATGAGAGGCAATCGAGACGAAATTTGCTTTTAACTCTTCCGTTTCTTTTTCTTTGGTGATGTCATGCAGGACCTGCATGGATCCGATCTTCTGATTTTTGGAATTTCGCACCGGAAGATGCGTGATCACGAGGATTGTTCGTTGAGGTTGAGCAAGCGTGAATTCCTGGCTTTCAAATTCTTGGATGAGCAGTTTGGAAATCGTCTGAAGGTTTTCAAAAAGGGGATTGGTTTGCATGTTGAGTTCGCTGGTTGTTTTGCCAAGCGCCGATTTGGCTGATATTCCGAGCAATTCTTGCGCCTTGAGATTCAACGCGGTGATTCTATCCTCCAAGTCATACATGAGAATCCCGTCAGATAAGCTATTGATTATGGCAACGGTCTTGTTGCGTTCGGCGGCCAGATCTTGAACTGTTTGCGCGTTTACCATGGAAGTCGCGGCTTGATTTGCCGCAACGGTTACCAGCCGCATTTCAAAATCGTTAAATTCGTGAGGATCAGGATAATACACGCACATGCCGCCTACGGTTCCCTTTTTGCTGTGAGTAGGCACACATAAAAGAGCGCGATACGATTGTTTTCTGATTTGTTCCTCCCATGCGGGGCCAAGGTCTGGCATGAGGTTTGGGTCTGTAAGAACGTCACTGCTTCCCCATGCTCGTCCTGTTTGAATAGCGCGTCCAATCCACGCTTTCCCCAATTGGATGGGATTGTTGCGCGAGTGTTCCACATACGATTTTTTCATGCCGTAGGAAGCGACGATATGCGTTGCTGTTTTGTCGGGAGTAAGTCCCCAGAAGTTTACCCATTTTGCGCCGAGCGCTTTGGCGACAATAATAGCCATGTCTTCAAGGATTTTTTCAATGTCAACTTCCGCGGTAAGAGCGGTAGATGCTTTCTCCAGTGCAAACAAAAGCTGCTGCTCCCGCAGGTATTCCTTTTGAGTCCGCAGGGCGCTGATATGATTTGGTTTGAGCGAAACGGTAATAGTCTTTCCGTTTTTCTTGAAGGTTGGTTTCATGAAGTGGAAAAGGGTTTTGAAAACAAAAACAGAAAGCCGCAGGAGAAAAAATGCCAGAACGCCTCGATAATCCATTATATACATCCATTTTTAAAAAGGACAACCATGAGCGATCTGGTGGTATCGGATGTTGGTGGTTATTCTTTGAGTGACGGAATTGTTTTCGCGCATTCCGACGATCTTTAATTTTTCTTTGCTTTGCGGTAATGTGGGGTTATATGATTCGAGATCGCATCGAAAAACTTTTACGAGAGGCACTGAACCAGCTCAAAAAAGAAGGCAAACTGGGCGATTTTGAATTGGGAACAATTGCGTTGGAGCATCCGGAAAACAAAGACTATGGAGACTACTCGAGTAGTATCGCTTTGGCTTTGGCAAAACAGCAAAAAAAGAATCCTCTTGCGATGGCCAAAGAAATCGTAGACGAACTAAACAAATCAAAACCGGATTGGTTGGCTGATGTGAAAGCGGTGGCGCCGGGGTTTGTTAATATGCGATTGTCTCAAAAAACATTGGTTGAAGAATTGCAAAAGATCAGCATCGAGCAATCTGCGTACGGAAAGAATGCCGCGCTGGGCGGAAAGAGATTTATGATAGAGTTTGCCCATCCCAATACGCATAAGGAAATGCATATCGGACACATGAGGACGCTTGTAACCGGAGAAGCGCTTTCCCGAGTATTAGAGTTTTCGGGGGCTAAAGTATTTCGCGCAAACTATCAGGGAGATATCGGGCCGCATGTGGCAAAGGCCATTTGGGGAACACAAAAAATCTTAGAAGAACGCGCAATGTCTTGGGAATCAGCAGAAGAGATGAATTCAATGGAGAAAGCGCATTTGTTGGGGCAGGGGTATGTGAGAGGAAATCAGGCGTATGAAGAGCATAAGGAAGAGATTGATGCGTTGAATAAAAAGCTGTACGCGCGCGCGCAGGAGCTTCAGGATGTGTATGAACGCACGCGCAAGTGGAGTTTGGAGTACTACGACTTGTTCTACCGGCGCTTCGATACCTCGTTCGACAAGTTCTATTTTGAAAGCGAAGTAGCGGAGAAAGGAAAACAAATTGTGCAAGAGAATCTCGGGAAGGTGTTTGAGCGAAGCGAGGGAGCCGTGATCTTTGACGGCGAAAAATACGGACTTCACAAGCGCGTGTTTATCACGAAAGACGGGAATCCAACGTATGAGGCAAAAGAAATCGCGCTAGCCCCTTTGCAATACGCAGATTTTCCCTTTGACTTGAATGTTCATGTGGTGGCAAATGAACAGTCGGGATATTTTCAGGTCATTTTTCGAGCGTTGGAGCTGGTGGATGAAAAATTCAAGGGCAAAGAATATCATTTGGCTATGGGCATGGTAAATCTTGTGGGAAAGAAAATCTCTTCTCGCACGGGTGTGGTCATTACCGTAGATGGATTACTCGATGAAGTAAAAGAACTGCTTTCTCCTTTGGTGGATAATCAAAAACATAATGAGAAGGAAATCGAACATATTAAGGAAGTTTGCACTGTGGCGGCGGTAAAATACTCGGTTTTGCACACGGACACCAAATCCAACGCGATGTTTGATATGCAAAAGTCAGTCAGTTTGGACGGAGATTCCGGCCCGTATCTTTTGTATACATACGCCAGATGCAAGAGCGTTCTGCGCAAAGCGGAAGAAGCGGACTTTAACTTGAAACAGCGCGATTTGAAAGAAATGCCATATACAGAGGAAGAGAGAGCGTTGATGCGATTGGCATATCAATTTCCGGAAGTGGCGCGCGCCGCGGCGGAAAAATTTGCGCCTCATTTGATTTGCTCTTTTGCGTTTGAAATCGCGCAAGCATACAACGCGTTTTACAACAAGCATAAAATTTTACAGGCAGAGACCGAGGATCAAAAGCAATTCCGTCTGTTGCTTACTGGCGCAACTGCCCAGCTCCTCAAAAACTCTTTGCGGCTGTTGGGTATTCAGGCGTTAGAAAAAATGTAAAACGGGGAAGCGCGCGCTTCCCCGTTTATGGTATCTAGAGGATTCGAGCAACAGCGTAGATCTCTACGCGCATGATCCATTTGAAGATGAAAAAAATCCAAAGGATGGCAGAGCTGATGCTGAAAACGACCAATTTATATCGTAATGAAGCATAAAAAGCAATCGCGAATTGATTGAAAAGGTGTTTTGAACGTGATATGCTCGGCACATATATGGAAGCGAACTTTCCAAAGCTCGAAGAAAAAATTCTGAAAAAGTGGAAAAGCGAGAAAGCATTTGAAATATCCGTAAAAAAACGCAAGAAAGCGCCTGTTTTCGTATTCTATGAAGGGCCGCCGACCGCGAACGGAAGCCCCGGAATTCATCATGTTATTTCGCGGGTGTTCAAAGATGTGGTGTGCAGATATCAAACCATGCGCGGTTTTCGCGTGGAGCGGCGCGCGGGATGGGATACGCATGGCTTGCCCGTGGAACTTCAAATCGAAAAAAAGCTCGGGCTAAAATCCAAAAAAGAAATCGAACAATACGGGATCGCCAAATTCAACAAGGAGTGTAAGCAATCGGTATGGAATTTCAAGAAAGAATGGGACGACTTAACAGAACGCATCGGTTTTTGGATTGATCTGAAGAACCCATATATCACCTATCAACCCCAATACATGGAGCGTTTATGGTGGGTGATTAAGCAGTTTCACAAGAAAGAACTTTTATACAAAGATTACAAAGTAGTGCCCTATTGTTCGAGATGCGGCACGCCCTTGTCTTCGCATGAATTAGCGCAAGGGTACAAAACAGTAAAAGACCGATCGGTGTATGCGAAGTTTAGAGTAACCTCGCAGGACTTTTTGCAAAAGCGCCATTTGCCCAAAGAAACATATATTGTCGCTTGGACAACAACGCCATGGACATTGCCTGGAAATGTGGCGTTGGCTGTGGGTAAAGATATTATGTATGTGGTAGCAAAGAAAAAAGGAGAAGTATATATTCTTGCTAAAGGGCTTGCTCCGCAGGTGTTAGAGAAAGAGTTTGAGATTCTCGAGGAATTCTCTGGGAAAGAGCTGGAAGGCCTTGAATACGAGCCGCTGTTTGACTCGCTGAAAAAAGAATCAGAGGCAAAACATTATGTAGCGCTGGCAGGATTTGTTACCACCGAAGATGGAACCGGAGTTGTGCATACAGCCGTGATGTACGGAGAAGACGACTACAAGCTCGGACAAAAACTTGGGCTTCCAAAGCGCCACACTGTAGATGAAGAAGGGAAATTCAACGAGCTGGCGCCGGAATGGAAAGGAATTTTTGTGAAAGACGCCGAGCCCTCGATTATTGAGAACTTGGCGCGCCGAGGACTGCTTTTGAAAGAAGAGTTGTATGAGCACGAGTATCCGTTTTGCTGGAGATGTTCCACGCCACTTTTGTATTACGCCAAAGAGAGCTGGTTTATCAATATGCAAAAGGTGAAGAAGCAATTGCTTGCCAACAACCAAAAAATCAACTGGATTCCAGATCACCTCAAAAATGGACGCATGGGAGAATGGCTCAAAGAAGTGAAAGATTGGGCGTTCTCAAGAGAGCGGTATTGGGGAACTCCCCTGCCTGTGTGGGAATGTTCAGAATGCAACGCGCGGGAAGTGGCGGAATCCATCAAGGATTTGGGAAAGAGAGCTTCCTTGAAAAACACGTATTATCTCATGCGCCATGGCGAGTCAGAAAAGCAGAAACTGAAGGTTATTTCCTCTTGGCCGGAGCCAAGCGAACTTTCGTTAACTGCCAAAGGAAAAAAACAGATCAAGGCCGTTTGCCAAGAACTTGCGAAAGAAAAGATTGATGTTATTGTTTCTTCCGATATTTTGCGCGCCAAACAATCCGCCCAGATTCTTGGCAAAGAGCTTGGCAAAGAAGTGATCTTTGACGAAGGTCTTCGGGAAAACTCTGCGGGAACATTAAATGGAGCAAGCATGGATAAGGTGAAGGAGTTTTATCATCGCGAGGGAGAAACACGGCTGGAGCATTATCTGCGAAGGTTTGAGGTAAAACCGCCCAAAGGGGAATCATGGCTGGACGCTCAAAAGCGTTTGTATGAATTTTTGCGGAGAATGGAAAAGACATATCAGGGCAAGAGGATTTTGCTTATGAGTCACGGGTTTCCTTTGATTGCTCTGGAAGCGTGCTTGTGCGGGCAAAGCCGCAAAGATATAGCGATGGTATGCGCGGAGCGGCGAATCCCGGAAGTCGCAGAATGGAGAAAAATCAAAGGAGGCGCATTCCCGTATAATCCTCAAACAATGGAGGTGGATTTGCACCGGCCGTATGTGGACGAGGTAATCTTCCCTTGCAAAGCATGCAAGAAAGGGCTCATGAGACGCGTGAAAGAAGTGGTGGACGTATGGTTTGATTCTGGGGCCATGCCGTTTGCGTCTTCAAGCGTTCCGGCATCGGCAGACGAGAAAGGGAATTTGACTCGCGATCCCAACCCGTTTCCTGCCGATTATATCGTGGAAGCAATTGATCAAACGCGGGGGTGGTTTTACACGCTGTTGGCGGTTTCGACATTGCTGGGGAAGGAAAGCCCTTATCACAACGTGATTTCGCTCGGACATATTTTGGACGAAAAAGGCGAGAAAATGTCCAAATCCAAAGGGAATATCGTGAACCCGTGGCAAATGATTGAAAAGTACGGCGTGGATACATTGCGGTGGTATTTCTATACGTTGAATCATCCGTGGGATCCTAAATTGTTTGCCGAAAAAGATCTCCAGCAAACCATGCGTAAGTTCATGTTGACGTTGTGGAATTCGTATGTGTTTTATGAAACGTACGCTGGAAAAATTTCCAAGAATGAAAAGTCAGAAACAAAGAAACCAACTCGCGGGAAGAAAAAGCCAGAACATGTATTAGATCGTTGGATTGTTTCACGATTGCAAACAACAGTTCAGCAAGCGAGATCATGCATGGATGCGTATGATATTACGGGAGCCGCCCGCGCAATTGACGACTTTGTGATCAACGACTTGTCTTTGTGGTATATCCGAAGATCCCGAAACAGATTGCAAAATCCGGCAAGCAAAGAAGAATTTGAGGAAGCGGCAGGAACGTTGCGTTTTGTGTTGTCGCAGGTGAGTAAAGTAGCCGCTCCTTTTATTCCGTTCTTATCTGAATATGTGTATCAGCAAGTGGAAGCAAATCGAGAGAGTGTGCACTGGCAGGATTTTCCTGAATCTGACAAAAAACGTATGGACGAAAATTTGGAGACACAGATGGCGCGCGTCCGGCAGATTGTTGCCAAAGCGTTAGCCGCGCGGGCGAAAGCTGGCATTAAGGTGCGCCAGCCGTTAGGAGCATTAAAGCTCAAAACGCAAAAGCCGGAATTATTGGAATCGTTGATCGAGCTGATGAAAGATGAAGTCAACGTAAAAGAGGTAGTGATTGTTCCTGTGTTGGATCAGGATGTGGAGCTGGATACGACCATCACCCCGGAACTTCGCAGAGAAGGATTGGCGCGAGAGATTATGCGAAATATTCAGGAAATGAGAAAACAAGGGGGGTATCGTCCTGCGGATCGGATTGTGCTTCGATATTCCGGAAGCGGAACTCTCAAACAGATTATCAAAGAGCGTCAAGAAGATATCCAAAGAGTTGCTGGCATTCAAGCGTTCGCGGAAGGCGATGTTGTCTCGCAAGTGTTTGATGTGGAGCAAGAATTCTCGTTTGACGGAGAAACGCTCCTTATGGCAATCCGCAGAATCTAGCATGATAATAAGGAGTTGAATGCTGGCGTTGATGATTTGATGTAAAATTCTATGGCAAGAAAAATAAACTACGATGAATGGTCAAAGGAGGAGCTGATAAAGGAGCTTCGCCGTATTAAAGAAACAAAATACGGCCTTGTTTGGCATCGCGATTTGCCGGAAGAAAAAATTGATATTCTCATCAATCCCGACGCTCGCACGCCAAATGAAATGTTTCCGAATGAAATGGCAGGCAAGCCGTTTCCGATTTTGAAAGAAATAAAAAGCAAAGAGATAAACAGCGACAAAGAAAAACCGGTTAATCTACTGATTGAAGGCGACAACTATCACTCGCTCGCGGTTTTGAATTTTACTCACCATGAAGCAATTGATTTGATTTACATTGATCCCCCTTATAATACGGGCAATAACGATTTTATCTATAATGATTTACAAGCGCGACCCGTTCAAAAAGACGACCCATTTAAACATAGTAAATGGTTGGGGTTTATGGAAAAAAGATTGCGCCTTTCAAAGCATCTTTTAAAAAAGGACGGGGTTATTTTTATTTCCATAAACGAGGAAGAACAGGCCCAGCTAAAGTTGTTGTGTGATGAGATTTTCGGCGAAGAAAACTATTTAACAATGTTCAGTGTAAAAGTTAGGCACGAAGAAAGGATATTAAAAGGAGACAAAGATTTCCACGAGGTAGTTGAGTATCTATATTTATACAGGAAATCTAATGAATTTAGAACAATCAAGAAAATCAAAGATAATACATCTCTTGAAGAATATGTATATCAAGTTCGAGAACTAACAAAGAATCCAGAAATCATAAAATTTGGCGATAAAGAAGCCCGAGCTTTTAAGCCCGGAGATTTTGAAGTTATTAAAACCGACCCAAATATTAAAAATTTGAAAAAGATTAGTATCCGGGGGTCAATCAAAGAAGGCAACAGCAGTGGCAGGTTTTATATGAGAAACCTAAACGGAATGACAGATAAAAACGGCGGCTATTTAATAAGGGTGCCAGATATGGGTGATGATGGACTTGGTTTTCGCTATTTTCTTATCCCCGCATCGACAAAAAGAGTAAACGGCGATTATTTTCAGGGAGTTCCATTAAATCGCGAGGATACAAAAGAAGTACCTTATCCAAACTTTCTTGATTTTGTTGATGAGTTTAACAATGTAGGTTATGAGGGTGGAATTGAATTTCGGAATGGGAAAAAACCAGCAGCTTTTATTAGGCATGTTTTTGAAATGGGCGGGGTGTTAAAAAATAAAGAAGCCGTCATTTTAGATTTTTTTGCCGGGTCTGGGAGTACGGGTCAGGCGGTTTTGCAAGCAAACAAAGACGATAATGGAATTCGGCAGTTTATCCTTTGCACAAATAATGAAGAAATAGATAATAATGGCAATGCCATAAAACATAGAATTTGCACCGATGTTTGCTATCCTCGGCTGAAAAAAGTTATCAAAGGATACAAAAATCCCAAAGGCGAAAACGTCGCCGGACTTGGCGGGAATTTGAAATACTATGTTTGCGACTTTGTGGAGGCGGAGCCGACAGACAGAAACAAGCGAAAGCTTGTGAGCGAATCAACAGAAATGCTTTGCATCCGCGAAAACGCTTTTGAACTGGTGCAAGACGAGAGCAATTTTAAGATTTTCAAAAACAGCGACAAATATCTTGGCATTGTTTTTTATGAGGAAGCCATTGGCGATTTCAAAAAAGCGATCAAAAAAATCAAAGGGCATTTTAACGCGTATATTTTTTCTATGACTGACGATCCGCACAAGGATCAGTTTGAAGATTTGGGCGATAAGGTTACACTTTGCGCCATTCCCGAAGTGATTTTGAAAGTGTATAGGGAAATTTTTAAGTAAATTTATGAAAATAAACAAAAATTTTATAACTTTATTGACGGAAGAAAAATTAACAAAGGTTTTTGAATTGCTTGGAGAAGATGGTTTAGGAATGATCATTAGGGGTAAAAAAACACTAAAATCTTTTGAAGATGTGGATGAAATTTTTTATACGATTGATTTCCTTGAGAAAGAAAAAATGATTACAGTTAGTGAAAGCATAGATATTGGCACGCCTAATGTTGGCGATTGCTTACAAGGTGGTGTTCCGGGGAATAAGCGCGACATTCGACATTGGATGGATACAGACAAAAAATTAGGAGAATATTATAAAAAAGAGATAAAAACAAATTTTACAATCTATGATTTTGTAAAAAACGGATATAAAACTGATTTACAAAAGGAACGAAATAGAAATTTTTGGTTGCCTATTAGCATAGCGATTGGGGCTACTGCAGGAACACCCCTTTTAACAGTTTTATTTGAAAAAATGTTTTTATGTAATTAAGAAGACTCATGTGGATTAATTTCAAAAACTACCAAGAAAAAGCCATCGTAAAGTTGAGGCAGGAAGTCAACGAGCTTTTGGATGCGGAAGGAAACAAGATATGCATTTTTAAGTCGCCAACCGGCTCCGGGAAGACGCTGATGATGGCGGAGTGGATGAT
>MHTV01000027.1 GCA_001823215.1 Candidatus Wildermuthbacteria bacterium RIFCSPHIGHO2_02_FULL_45_25
CCGCCAACAATCCAATGATCGCGATCACGACCAGCAATTCAATCAACGTAAATCCTTTCCTTGATAACATGCGTGTCATAAATTGTATATTACGAATAATTCAATGTTTCTTCATTTTCAACATTCCTGATTTCGACCTTTGAGACAATGGGCTTATATCATCTGCATTCCGAACACCATTTCTCTTCGCTTCTCGCTTTCTTGTTTTATTATACGCAAGCCCCCAGTTCTTCACAATATCTTTGCAAGCCATTGCCTGTGGAAAACTCTACAGGCAATAAAAAATATGTTATACGCTTGAAGACTTTGTATTTTTTCATTCAACCATTTCTTATGAATTACATCTGGCCTATGTTCCTGTTGTTGAAACCACTTGATACAACGGAATCATGATTGCGGCCAACACCACACCCACCAATCCTCCGAGTATTACAATCATCGCCGGCTGAATTAAGCTCAAAAACGTATCAATTTTTCGTTCCAATTCTCCCTGATAAAATTTCACGATCCCGGAAAGCGTGGCATCCAATGCTCCTGATTTCTCTCCCGCGTTTACCATTTGCACAAATACAGGCGGAAATTCACGAGGGTAAGGAATCAATGCGGATGTAATCGTCTCTCCTTGAGCAACGGCATCTTTCGTGGCATACACAATCCTCTGATAAACGTCGTTGCTCAAAATCGCGCCTGTGATCTCCAATGCCTGCACAATGGGAACTCCTCCCGCAATCAATGTCGCAAGATTTTCTCCAAAACGCGTAAGATACAGCATCCTCAAAAGAGAGCCGAAGATTGGGATACGCAAAGAAAGTTTATTGAGAATATGACGGGCGCGTTCGATGCGGGAAAGCCGCATAAGACCGAACACAAAGCCGCCAATAGCCAAAAAGAATGCCCACCACCATGTGCGATACACATCCACAAAACCCACCACAATATCGGTAATGAGCGGCAAATCCTGTCCTGAAGCTTGAAGAATCGTTGTAAGCCCCGGAAGCACTTTGACCGCCAAAAATGTCAGAACGGCAATCGCCACAACCAAAACAGCGATCGGATAAATCATGGCTCCTTTTACCTTGCTTTGAATATTGTGTTCCCATTCCAAGTGTTCGGCAAGATAGTTCAGCACGTCCGAAAGATTTCCGACCACTTCTCCCCGCCGAATCATTTGGATATAGAACATCGAGAAGATATTCCGATGGCGCGAAAGAGCTTCTGAAAATGGCGTGCCTGCTTCCACTTCCTCTGAAATCTTTATCAGTTTTTCGCGGAACGGCCCCTTTAATTGTTCGGCAATGGTCGTAAGAGCTTCCACTAAAGAAACTCCTGATTTAAACATGATCGAAAGCTGGCGGGAAAAAAGCATCACGTCTTTGGTTGCCACGCGTTCAAAAAGCGCGATGCGTTTTGCGTAGAAGGGCTGATGTTCGGCGCTTTCCAGCAGCGTAATATAGAAACCCTTTTTATCTAAAATCTGCAGCGCGGCCTCTTTCGAAGACGATTCAATAACCCCTGCCTGCTGACTTCCGTTTTGCGTTCTTGCTTCGTAATGGAACTTCATAAGTTACATGCGCACTAAACTTCGCAATTCGCGCGGATTCAAAGAATATCCCAAAGCGTTTTCAAGCGTAATTTCTCGCGCTCTTACCAGCCCTTCCAGAGACCGGTTCAAAGAAATCATGCCCTCTTCGCTTGACGTGCCAATAACCAAAGGCAGCTCATGGACTTTATTTTCTCTGATCAAATTGGCGACCGCCGAAGTCGTAAACATCACTTCTACCGCGGGAACCAATCCTCCTTTGGTACTCGGAACAAGGCGCTGGGAAACTACGCCAATCAGAGAGGCGGAGAGTTGAGCCCTGATTTGCGCCTGCTGATCGGCGGGAAACGAATCCACGATACGATGAATCGTTTGAGCCGCGGAGTTCGTATGCAAGGTGGCAAACACGAGATGCCCTGTTTCAGCAGCTGTAATCGCGATGCTAATTGTTTCGGGATCTCGCATCTCCCCCACCATAATCACATCCGGATCTTGTCTGAAGGTAGCCCGAAGAGCGGACGCGAAACTTTGCGTATCTTTGGAAATTTCTCTTTGATCAATCACTGCCTGATCGTCTTCAAAGACATATTCGATAGGATCCTCAATGGAAATAATGTGATCTGCCCTTGTATGATTGATTTCATTGATCAGCGCGGCCAAGGTAGTTGATTTTCCGTGTCCCGAAGGACCAGTTATAAGCACCAGACCTTGCGTTGCTTTTGCAAATTGAGACACAATACGCGGAAGATTCAGCTCTTCAATCGTGCGTATCTGCCGGGGAATCAGACGCAACGCCGCACTTACATTGCCCAACTGATAAAAGGCGTTCCCTCGAAAACGCGCCGTTTCTTGAAGTTGATAAGAAAAGTCAATTTCTTTTTCCTTTTTGAGCTTCTCTTGCTGTTCGGAGGAAAGTAATGAAGAAACCAATCCTTCAATGTCTTCGCCCGACAACAAAGAACCTGTCTGCAAGGGAATTAACCGGCCAGCGATACGAAGAATTGGAGGCCTTCCCGCCGAAAGATGAAGGTCTGATGCTTGTTCCGCAACGGTCGCTTCCAACAATTCATTCATTTGTTGAGCGCTCCCTCCCAAAGAAGCTTTAGTCATTGACTTGTTCCTGCGCAAGAATCGCTTTGATTTCCTCCACGATTTCACTTGGAGTGTAATGCGCTTTAATAAGATATTTTACCGCTCCCAGCTGCAAACCTTTGTTAATCTCCTCCTGCTGGCCCAAATTTGATAACACAACAATTTTCATGTCTTTCGTTTCCGGATCTTCCTGCGCCTGGCGCAAGATTTCCCAGCCATCCTGATGAGGCAGCACAATATCAAGCAACACCAAATCGGGCTTTTCCTTTTTCATGTGAGTAAGCACGTCGGCTCCATCTTCAATAACCTTCACCTCAAATCCGCTCTCTTTTAATTTTGTCGTGTAGATATCAATTAAAAGTGGATCATCTTCCACGAGAAGCATTTTTTGCATAAGACAAAATAAAATATATTTATGCCCTTGAGGTATTTGGTAATCTGCGACTCTTTATTCTATTCTGCGGTAATTCGCAAGATCTCTTCGATGGTGGTAACGCCATCAAGCACTTTTATCATACCATCTTGCCGCATTGTTGTCATTCCCTGTTCTTGCGCCTTTTGCGCGATCTTTGCTTCCGGAGCTCCTGTTAATGCCATTTGAGCGATTTCTTCGGTAATCTCCAGTGTTTCCACAACCGCGATGCGTCCCGAAAATCCACTCGATCCGCATTCCTTGCATCCGACCGCATGGTACGTTTCGATATCCTGCGCCTTCATGCCTTGATACTGGGGAGGAATCGTGTTCTTCGCGCTCTCCGGAAAATTTGCGATCTCGCGCGCGATCATTTCCTGTATGGCAGGTTCGGCTTTCTTTTTTTCTTTGCATTTATCGCACAAACGTCTTACCAGCCGTTGAGCAAGAGCCAACACCAGAGTCGCGGGAATCAGATACTTATCCACTTCCATATCGAGCAAGCGAGGAATCACTCCCACCGAATTATTCGTGTGCAATGTGGAAAGTACGACATGGCCAGTAAGAGCCGCGTGAATCACGAGCTTGGCGGTCTCATTATCGCGCACCTCCCCCACCATAATGATATTCGGGTCCTGACGCAAGATTTGCCGAAGCCCGGAAGCAAAATCATATCCAATATCCGGATGAATTTGTGATTGATTGACTCCTTCGATAAAATATTCCACGGGATCTTCCAAGCTGACGATATTCACACTTTCCTTGTTTAGAGAACGCAACACCGCATACAATGTGGTGGATTTCCCGGAGCCCGTAGGCCCGCTAACCAGAATCAATCCAAAAGGCCGTTTGCTCGCTTTTTTAATGCGCGCCAAATTCGCGCCGCTGATTCCCAAATCCTCAAAATCCTTAAACGCGGATTTAGGATCCAACACACGGATCGCGATTTTCTCCCCAAAAGGCGTAGGAAATGTCGCCACGCGAAAGTCAATGTTCCTGCCTCCAACCTGCGTGGAAAATCTTCCATCCTGCGGAATGCGCGTCTCATCAATTTTCATGCTCGCTAAAATCTTAATACGAGCCACAATCGCCTGCTGAATTTTTATGGGCAAGAAAAGCGATGAATGCAATTCTCCAAGAAAACGGAATCGCACTCTTACTTTATCCTGCAAGGGTTCAATGTGCACGTCAGACGCGTCTCCTTCCACCGCGTTGCGCAGAATAACCGCCACCATTTTCGTTACCGGGGCTTCTTCCACGATCCGATTTCCTTCTTCGCCCATGCGAGCGCGCGAGCCAACGCCCGCTTTTTTATCCTGTTGTTTCAATTCCTCGTCCAGTTCTTCCAAGGCCTTCTTCACTTCGCTTTGCAAATTGCGATATTGATGCATGAGCCGATCGAATATTGTAGGTGTAATCAGCACGACCCGATAGGAAAAAGAAGATCCTCGCGCTAAAAACTGCAGCGCTTCTTGGGCTTGCGTATCTTCAGGATACACCATGCCAATCTCGAGAGATCCATCCTCTTTGGCTACCGGCACCATTCGATAGTATTTTGCCGAATCCACGGGAATCAATTCCAAAACCTTCAGAGGAACTTCGTCGGGATTGATTCGCTTATAGAACACATTCAGAGCTTCCGCCTTATTCTGAAACAGAAGCTCTTCGTCAATCAAGTGTTTGGTAAGCAATACCTCTTCGGCTCGGTCTCCGCTCGTTTCCATTTCGGTCTTTACTTGATCTGCCTGTTCTTTGGAAAGAAGATGTTTTGCGACAAGGAGTTTAAGAATATCCATAGAAATTAAAGCGGGACAAAAGGATTTTTTCGGCCGTCAGTTTGAGGAATTGGATCTGGAGATGGAGGAGTTCCAAGTTGATCAAATATGGGATGCTGCAGAATATCCATATCAAGCGTTGTCGTCTCGCTACTCGGAATAATGGAAATATCAACATCCAAGCCGGGACTCGGCGAGGGTGCAAGAAATCCAAACCACAGAACAATGGCTGAACCCGCAAGCATCGCCAACACCCCGATGATCATGAATTTTTGCCTCTGTTTTTTTTGACTGAATGTAATTGCCATATTAGTAAGAATACGCTTCTATCGTAACTAAGAACAGTAATCGAGCGGTATCGGGATTGGAAGACGAAGACACCTTCACGTTTTGGGCTTTCTCTTCCCTAAGGAAAGCGACAAACGGATCTTCGGTTTTTCCCTCCGGCGCCGCTCCTTCTCCTGCGGGTACTTCTTCTGCGGAACCCACTTGTATATTTTTAATGTTCAAAGCTCTCGGAAAACTCTCAACCTGCTTTATAAATCCCTGAAATTGATCATACGTGCCAGCCAAACCCACCGTAAACACGGTCGTTTTAATTGAGGAACCACCACCTTGCTGCTCGGCGGGAACTCCACCCGACAAATCCATAATAGTCATCTTTGAATCTGCGGCAAGTTGCACCACATCAATATAAAGCGGAATGGCAAAAGGTTCTTCGGGCAATGACGCTTTTATTTTTTTTACCTTTTCGCTTTGCGTGGCAAGCTCATTATGAACATCCTGCAAGCCGCCGAGAACCTTTTTTTTCTGTTCAAGCGTCTGTTCCTCTTGAGAAACTTGCGCTTGCAATCCATGAAAACTTTGGTAAGCAGGCCACGCCAAAAAATAACCTATTGCCCCGGCTCCAACCAGAAATAGAAAACTGATAATAAAAAGAAAATTCATAAGATACGCTCCTTTCTTTTCTTCCGCTCTGTTGATTTATTGCTCATTGACATCCCCTGAAACTGCTGCTTGTTCTTGCGCAGATTTGGAAAACACCTCTGGTTTTAACGCAATTTGAGCTGAAAAAGTTCGGGGCGCGATAACTCCAAAAATAATATCTTGCATTGTGAATTCTTGCACATGCTCATTTGTTTTCCAAATAAGTCGCTGATATTCGATAGCGCGCAAACGAGACGCACGAGCAGAAACAGGAATCGCGGAACTTCCTCCCTCAAACGCGGCGCGGGTGAAATATACCTCCGGATGCACGGTATTGCTCAAGAATTCAAAATAGGGGCTGTAATCGTAACGTTTGCCCGCAACTACGGCAAAATCTTCAAACAACACTGCATACGAAGCGACCTCGCCACGCAAAGTCTGTTCTTCTTGAGAAGGAGCAACTTCGGTCATTTCTTTAAGCGACTGAAGCTTCTGTTTTTCCTGTGATTCCGCCTGGGAAATAAAAAACCAAGCGACCAGCGCGCTTAGAAACGCCAATACGCCCAATGCGACAAAAAACATCGGCGAAATTCCTGCTCTTTGCTCTTCTTTCGGAATAATATCAATCATATAATCGCAGCATCTATGAGACAAAACCCCTTAACGCAATACCAATCGCCACAGAAAACGCGGGGCCCATATCTTGCACAACCGGCTCCAGCACGGGAGGATAGACAATTTCCCGAAAAGGATTCGCCACCTCCGCGGGAACGCCAATCTTTGATTGCATATACGCGGCTAACCCTGGCAATCTGGCAGATCCCCCCGCGATCACGATTTTCCCAATCGTCTTTTTTTCCTGCCGCTCCGCCACTTGCCGAAACTTATCCACTTCCGTCACAATCAAATCCACAATTGGCAGCAAAATTTTCGTCTCCCCGACTTTTACATCCAATCCTTTCGCGATTTTCTCTTTTTCAGCCGCGAGATAATCAATCGCCAACGCTTCCGAGATACGCCTTGTCAACGCATTTCCTCCCTGATCCATACTGCGGGAAAGATACAGCTTCCTGTTCTCTACAACACTAATGGTCGTGGTTTGAGCGCCCATCTCAATCAGCAATGTCAGTCCATGTTCCTCGGGCAGACACGCGCGGATCACTCCGAATACTTCCGCCTCGATCGCAATAAGTTCAATTCCGGCAATCTTGGCGATATTCTGATATTCATTCACAATTTCGTTGGGGACCGCGACCATGAGCACTCGATATGGATTTGTTCCTTTGCCTTTGTCTGGCCCGTCTAAAATCTGCCAGTCCATTGTTACTTCAGACAACGAAAGCGGAATATGCTTGCGCGCCTCAAATTGCACCGCGCTTTCTAATTCTTTCCTTGTAATCGTAGCAGGCAATTCAAAACTTGTAAAAAAGCTAGAAAAATCTGATATGGAAAAAATTGCTTTCCGGTTCTTCATTCCCGCATCCTCAAATAGCGCGCGCAACGCTCGAGCCAAATCCTGGGACGAAAGCGCCAAAGAATTTTGCTCGTACGCGCGAAATGGCTTATCATACAAACTTTCCACCCTTAATTGAGCGTAGTTCTTCAAAGTTTTTCGATCGCCCCACCCGCTCAATTCCACTACTCTCAAAGCGGATGTTCCAATATCCACGCCGATAAAACTTTTCGGAACAATAGTTCGAGAAAAAAGACCCATTTCTATTCTATCAAAAATTTGTTATGCAAGTAATACAATGCTATTGAAAAAACTCTTTTTGAATCTTGTCTTTCCTGAAATCTGCGTTTCTTGCCGAAAAGAGGGTTCTCATCTTTGCCAAGATTGCATATCCACGATTGACATCGCTTCCGCAAGCGCTCACATTCCGGCAAATTCTTCGCTCAACGGATTGTTTTGCGCCGCGTCTTATGAAAACCGCGTCATACGCCAAGCGATTCATGCTTTTAAATATTCGCCATTCCTTAAAGGAATGGCTCTTCCTCTGTTCACTATTATTATATCCCATTTGAATTTTGCAAACAAGCCATCATTCCTTGTGAAAATCTGGAAAACAGCGGCTCAAGATCCTTCCGACTCCCCGACATTCTCTTTCACTACCCAAGATGTTCTCTGTTGCCCTATTCCCCTGCATAAGCGGCGTCTCAAATGGCGCGGATATAATCAATCAGAGGAACTTGCCCGATATCTTGCGGCTTTCCTGCATATTCCTTTGGAAAACAGAGTACTGATCAGGAAAAAATATACACAGCCGCAGATTAATCTCGAAAAAGAAGCTCGTCTCCGGAACATGGAAGAAGCATTTGATGTTGTGCATTCCGAAGAAATCGAAAATAAAATTATTCTTCTCATTGATGACGTGTATACCACCGGATCCACATTGGAAAATGCGGCAAAAGCGCTCAAGCAAGCAGGAGCAAATCAAGTCTGGGGGATTACGGTAGCGCGAGGATAGAGAGAAATATGGACATTAAGTTACGAGGATCCGTAGTTCACAATAATTCAAAGTATTTTCAGGAAAACAACAACAGATGAATCCCACTCATCAGCATGACTGCCAAAAACACGTAGCGCACCAATTGATTGCCGAGCTTATGGGCAAAATGCGCGCTAATCATAGATCCCAATCCTCCTCCTGCAAACATAGAAATCGCGGTAGGCCAGTGGATAATGCCAGATGGAATCAAGACAATCAATGAAAGCCCCACCATTGCCAACCCGATCAGCCGCCTTGTGGCCGCAGTCTGAAGAAACGTAAGCCCATAGTAAAAAATAAAAGTATAAGAGAACCACACTCCCGCAGAAGAAAAAAATCCGCCCAATATCCCAAAGAATAACATCATCGCTCCTCCGCCCAAATGCTTGAGTTTTGTCATTTTCATATACTTTTGTTTAACCCCCGCTTGTGGACGTAGCAAAAACATGGGAAGCGAAAGCAAAATAATCACACCGATTCCCCGTTCAATAATGTCCGTGTCTATTTTCAAGAGCAGAAAACTCCCAATAACGCTTCCCATGCCCGCAAATATCGCCAAAAATGCTCCAAGTTTCCAATGGATATTCCCCTGCTTATGAAATTGAAAAATCGAAAACGCGCCAGATAGCGCGGCGAATCGATTGGTCGCGATGGCAACCTGCGGAGAATATCCCAGCACAATCAAACCCGGAATCAGAAGAGCTCCCCCGCCCCCAACCACCGTGCTCCACATATGCACGAAAAACGAAAGAAAAAATGGCAAAACGATTTCATGCAGCATCATACCGGAAGATTACTCTCCTTTGTCTTATTCTTTCCGCTCCTTCCGAATTTGCTCAAGATCCTTCTTCATGGTTCGCACCGCCTCTTCTCCATACACTTCTGAAGCTCCTTCTCCCTGCAGGATATCCTTGTTTTTTTCTTCTTTCACTTCAACATCTTTCTTCTTGGGAGGTGTTATTTCCTCGACTTCATCGCCTTGAGCTTCTTCTTTATCTGTTTGCTCCCTAAATGGAATGATTTCGGGTTCTGGAACTCTCTCTTCCGTTGGCGCTCCCTCTGCTTCTTCCCGCACTTCTTCAACAGCAACCTCAACAACCTGCCCTACTTTTAGAGAAACATCCTGCTCTCGCACAGCTTGAGATTTCACGGAAACAAACTCTGGAAACTCCTGCTCGATTTGAGCAACCTGATCTTGAATCTCCCAGCGTCGTTTTTCCAACTCCTGGCGTTTTTCTTCATATCCTGTTCGTTCGCTTTCCAATACTCGCAACGTCTGGAACGAGGATGTCAACGCATCTTCCACTTGCATACGCTCCTGTTCTGCGGCTCTTCTTTCATCAACAACCTTCCATCGCTGCTCTTCGAGCGTCCTCTTTTCCCGCTCGTCCTGCGTTGCCCACTCTTGTTTTTCGATTTCGTATTGTTTTGCCTCCAATTCCTGTTCTCGCGCGATTACGAGAGTAAGTTCCTTTTGAATACGGCCAAGCACATCCGAACGCTCTTGCGGCGCTTCTTTTTGCTCCACCTGACTCTTTTGCATTTCAATTTGTTCCTCTTGAGCAATCACACGGAGAAGTTCTTTCTGAAGCACCACATAATCTTTCACCTTGGTAAGCTGACTCTCAAACGTTTTTTGTTCTTTTTCGGCATCCCAGCGTTTTTGCTTGATTTCCCTCCGACGGTCTTCAATCGCCCAACGCTGTTTTTCAAGCTCTTTTTTCGCGTCTTCACTGCTTTCTTTTCGCTGCTGCTCCTCAATCTGCTGCTCATCTTGCTCAATGGCTTCCTCTTCCCGAAAAATTTCACGGATTTTTTCTCGTGCCTGAAATTCCCTTTTCAAAAGCGTTGCTCGAATAGCATCATACGGACTAGATGAAGCGCTTTGATAATTTTCCATAGTCAATCAGAAATTCTTCTTATTCCAATTATTGTATCTTATCTGCATAATTTGTACACTCGTTCGCCTTTGTAAATTCCAAAACACTGCCGTCATGTTTTAAAATTCACCCTTTCTCAAGTTTCATTGCTTTCACGACAAGAAATAACGGAATTTCCTTGCGGATGCGATCTTCGGCTTGCGACCGCGGGCCTCTCTGGCTTTTCTTGTGGGAAATCAACTCCTTCAAACCAATAACCCCAAACCCATTTGCCGCCAACGCATTCACATAATACTGCAAAGGGCGATGGAAAGACACGGTTTTCTTTTTCTGCTCTTGCCCGGGATGCATATCAATTTTTACCGTTGCCGCAGAAAGGTACGCGTCTATTCTCCGGTATTGCGTCTTTGTCGTATCATCCCATCCCCAACTCGAATGTTTCAGCACCCGAAACGCGGGATGATTCAGCGCCAAAACCATGACCCCTCTCTTTTTCAATACTCTCTGACATTCCGTGAACATTGTCTGAATGTTTTCAATATTTTGCACAGACAAGATAACGGCGATCTTGTCGAAAATTCCGTTGGCAAATTCCCGCAAATCGTCCGCGCTCGATACTCGAAAATCAATTTCTTTGGGCGAATTTTTCCGCGCAAACTCAATCAAACTTGGAGAAATATCCACACCCGTAACGAGAGCTCCTTTTTTCAAAAATTCTCTTGCGAAAAATCCTTGCCCGCACGCCAAGTCCAGCATCTTCTCTCCCTTTTTAATATCGAGCATTGCAAGCACATTCGGCAGAATCACCTGCTTGTGATAGCTATCCTCCGATGTCTCCAGCAAGTTGTTGTACCATGTGCTCACTTTTTCCCAGGACGTATGTGTTGATTTTTGTTTCATACAATTTTATCCCCCATGGTATATAGTATATGGTATATCCTTTTTTTGAATATGAAGAAAGAGACTTGTTTCATCAAAATATTATTTGAAAAAAGACCTCGCCTACCGGTGGACACAGTAGACGAGGTTTTGAAGTTAGGGCAATACCGATCGAATAAAACGCCCCCACAGACAGAATCACTTAGTTTCATTCTTCTTTCTGAAAGCTGTTTCTCCGGCAATCCAAAGCGCCAACAGCCCCGAAACAATGCCCACCATTACGATCCAGGGATTTGCAGGCCAAGGAATATTGTGTTCGATATGACGATGAACAAAACCAATAAATAAAGCGCCCCACCAGCCCATCTGCGAGATAAACGAAGCCAAGCCAATGCGAAATTTCCAGATCGCAGGAATCTCTTTCATACTGCCATACCGTCCCAGAGCTTTCTTGATAATATGCAAATACACCCCGTTCAAGCCAACCAGCACAACGAAGAAGAGTTTTATCTTCGTCAGATTATCAACATACCCTTTCATTGTGATAAGAACCAGCCCGGACGCAATCATTCCAATCCAGCCGATCCAGATAAGACGCTGGGTGATGTCAGCTACTTTTTTCACCAAATCCAGGCGTGTCTTGCCCAACAACATCAACAATCCAAAGCTATCAATCACAATCACAGCTCCAAAGCCCATAATCAAAAACACCAAATGCGCGAAAAGCGCGATGTAAAAGATTGGTTCTGTCATAGGTTTAGTGTATCAGATCGCAAGGGATACCATCAATGCGGTGAAATACTAGGCTTTGCGCGTTCATAAAGTTCATCATAGGTAAGAATCTCAATATTACGCGAAATCTCTGAAAAAGCTCAAAAAGTCGGAACGAACCCCGTTTTAAACGACACATCTCAGCGTTTTTTGCCCGCCTGCTGGAAACCTCCAGCGATTTTTTCGGGGGGCGGGACCTCAAATTGGGTGGTGGGTGAGGTTTTGATTCTTCAAATACTCTTTGATTCGCTCGCGATCCTCATTCTCTTTTTCGCCCTTGAAGTACATCTCAATAAATTCAATCTTTTGATTTTGTTCAAAATAAGCATAGATTATCCGCAGAGACCAGCCGTGAAGCGCGCGGCAAGCCATGCGCGCTTTTACGATTTTTATCGGTGGCGAAGAGTAGATGATAACAAAATTTTTTCCAACACCTGTTGGAGCAATAATCAAAATCTTTTTAAACTTTTCAAAATCATCATCCAGTGTTTTATATTTCTTGAAAAGTCGTTTGAATTCTTTTTCAAATTCCGCGAGGGCATCAAAGTGGTTCATATTCTCTTACAGAGGTTTCCTCGGGTCGGTAGAATACGTACTCATATTCTAGGATCTCTCTCTCTTTTGCCGTAATCCACGGCGTATCAAGATGAGACAGCGCGGAAATTTGTGTGGCGGTTAAATCGCCAAGCCGATCAATCTCCCAGTCAATGTGAGCGAGCTCCTGGGCGGAAAGCGCTGATAGGTCAAGTGCCTCATTCGGATTTACGAGATACTTGGTTTGTTCATGCTTATAGAATTTACTCTTTATCTTCTCAACCCTGCCGCTCTTTTCAAGCCGGCCAATAATTTTGGCAAACATTATTGGAGTAGGACCAAAATGATTTTTAATATACTTGGCGCCAATCAACTGCTCTTCAAATTTTTCGTAATAATCAAAATCAATAAAATAGAGCAGTTTATAGAGTACTGTTTGTCCGATATTCGGCTTTCCACTAATTTTTGCAAGAATGTACAAAAGTGTTTGTTCAAATTTTTCCACCTTCTCTTGCGGGACGCTGACGCGAATTTCGTCCTTGGCTTTTTGTTTTTGTTTCTTTTTGCTCTCAATCTTCACAATTATTTTCGCATCTTCTTTTCCCTCCAAAAAGTTTTCAAATGCAATATCAAAAACCTCTGCCAATTTCTTGGCTTCGGTAATAGTTAAATCTCGCTCGCCCTGCTCAATCTGCACATAGGTCGGGCGGGAGATTTTGAGCGCGGACGCTAAAAACTCTTGCGTCAGATTGCACTTTTTGCGTTGTTCTTGAATAAATTTAGCAAGCATAGTTATTTCCTTATTTCCCAAATGTGTACCCCAAAGAAATAATAAGAAATTATATCAGTCCCTACCGCTATTATCATAAGAATTAACGGGATTTTTAGTTTTTTTTACTTCGTTGAGTATTTCCCCTTTAGTATCTGCAGATTGAGTTAGATTTTCCTGATAAAGGGTCCCGCCCTCAACACGGTTTGTGATTTTGCCTTTATTTTTTGCAGTTTGATTACCTCCGATCTGCGTTAGATCTGCTGCATTGTGAGAAATTTCCCCACCCGATGATTCTTGTTCAATATTTTGTATATGGGTTTTTGTAGCATTAGTAGTTACAGATGCTCCTGGCGGGGCGGCGATTTTAATTTTATTATTTACTCCGTCAGAAGTGATGGAGAAAATTGCATTGTTTTTATCTTCAAGCATAAAGGTTATTGTTTGGGTTAATAATACTTATATCCCCATTGTAAGCGATGCAGGATTTCTTGTCAATAACATTGTAAAGAAGTTATGCACAGGACTAAAACAACTTCCCCGCTTCGCTCAACAACAGTCGCTCCAAGTCCAACCTGCCCAAACCCGCCAGAGAGTCGAAGCCCAATCGCCGGTTTTCGTTGAATGTTTTTTCGGAAAGCATAAAGTATTCCCATTCCTGCGGCTGGTTCGGCAGCGACACTTGACTTGCTGTTTTACACCAGCTCACCGCCGCGCGCGCTTTCAAAACAATCAAATTCCTTTCGTTGCCTTCCGCTTTTTGCATCTCATCCTCTGCTTTCGTTTCTACGATATACATTTTATCTTTCGTTTTGATGATAAAGTCGGGGAAATAGTCGCGCTTAATTCCATCTTTGTCCCGATAAGAAATATTGAGCGGGTGTTTCCTCTGCTGGATTTTGCCAAACGCTTCCACCTCGCCGGACTTGTCCAAAGTTTCCTCCATAAATTTTTTCTCAAAACCTTCTCCGCGACGCGAATATGCGGAAAGCGGATAGATGCACCGCTCCACCGGCACGGAAAGCGACTCGCGCACATAAATCTTTTTTACACCGCTTAATTTGCCGATCTTTCCGACTTTCCCTTCGTATTGAATCGCGCCCAAGCCGTCCAATAGCACCCGCTTGACGCTTCCGACGACAAAATCAAAAAGCGGCGCGTAGTTAAGCACCGTGTAATTTTCCGCCTTCTGAAAATCAATTTCGCCGCCGAATAAGTAATTGCTGACATATTCATCAATAATTCCCGTTATATCGGCCATCTTGCCAGTGAGAATATGCGCGCCCTTCTCGGAAGCCACCGCCATTGTCGCTTGGCGCAAGAAATGGGCGTAGTCAAAATACTGATTGTCCAGCTTCCATGTTTTGATTTTTCCGCCTGTTTCGGCGTGCGTTTCCGTGATAGCGATTTGGGAAAGTTGTTTTTTGAGCGTTTCAAACGGAATTGAATACTTCGGCAACTTCGTAACATCTATGGCGGAAAAATCAAACTTCGGCGATTGTTCGTATACTTGTATCGGCCAAGAAAGATCGTACTTCTTAATTCTCTCCAGCGTGGCTTCCGACGGGACAAGGTCGCCGGTCGCATCCGTGCCGGAAGAATCACCAATGCCGATAGCATATCCCTGCTTTTGTAATTCCTCGTAAAAACTCCGAAACTTTGGGTGTTCAACCACAAAAAGAAAATCCAAAGAATTTTTCGGCGCGCGCTTTCGCATCACATCTTCCCGCGCCTCTTGCTTCAAGTCCGCAAGTTCGGGATATTTATATTCCGGAAACATCAGCCGCACTCCCCGCCCGACAATCTGTTCCAAAAGGAGATCAGCTTTCGCGCTTCGCAATACCACGACCACCGCAACATTTTGCGTGTCAAAGCCCTCGCGTAACATCAAGACGCTCACCACAACGCGAATCGGGTTTATTTCCTCCGGCTCGTCCAATGTTTCCAACCGCTGGCGGTACTTTTCCCAATCTTTGTCGCTCATCTCGCCTTTTTTTCCGAGTGGATCACGAGAATCTGATTGCGATAGTTTCTGCCGCGTTCGTCGGTTAAATTCGCCACATGCTCCGCCACCAAATCCGCCACTTCGGTATTTTCCGCAAGCACGAAAAGCACCGGCTTTTTATCCATTCCTTTTTCGCGAAACTCAACGGCAATTTGCTCCATCTTTTTTCTGCCAATATCCAAAAGCAGTTTCTGGCTCACGGAAACACCGACAACCTGCCCGCGCCGGTGTTCGCTATCGGCTTCGGCTCGTTCGGCGCGCACATCAAGGGCATCCATTTTCTCGCCCATCATTCCCTGCCGTTCTTCCAAAAATATCTGCTTCACGAGCATGGCCCGCATCGCTTCCACCAAATCAAAATCATATACGATGTGCGGAAAATACTCTTTTTTCTCCGCGCTTCCGTAAAATGGCGTGGCGGAAAAATCAATTTGCAAAAATACGCCCTTTTCACTGCCGCGCTTTTCCGCCATTCGGTTACACAGAGCAGTCAAGAACTTCCGCCAGACCAATTCCTCGCCTTTGGCGGTTTTGGCTCCGTGGACATGGTGCGCCTCATCATTGAAAATAATTAAATCCGGATACTCCGAGAGAAAATCGGCAATAATTTCGCCGCGCGGCTGTTCCTCCACATCGGCGCCGGTCAATTGATCCCACAAATTGCTTGATTCGTTCAGCCGGAACTGTTGCCAGTTGGTAATATACACAAATGGCTCGTCTGGCGGCGTAAGATTGGGACGGATATCCGCCGGCCCTAGGACTTGCAAATGGAAACGATTGCGAAACCGCTCGCCCTCCGGCATAAAAAGCGGCCGCTCAAAATCCGATTTGGATTTATCGCGGTTACCGGTTTTGGGGTCGTGCTTTCCCAAAAACATATCCAGCAATCGGTTCAGTACTTCATGTCCGGGCGCGACGAGCAAAAAATGCGTGGAGTATTTTCCCGGCCGCCTGTCTGCCAACGAGGCAGGTTCGTTATTGAGAGCGTTGAAATACTGCCACACCAAAAGCGCGGCAAGTACCCAAGTTTTTCCTGTACCAGTCGCCATTTTGAGACAGTATTTCGCAAACGGTAAACTCTGCACTTCATCCGTTAGCGCGGCGCTTTGCGCAAGCGCATCCGGCGTAAATCTTTCAAACGCTTGCTGTAATGTTTCAATTCCCAAAATTTCGTGGCAGTAAATAATCGTCTCCACCGCGCGGCGTTGGCAGTCGTGGAATTTCTCATCCATCTCTTCGCCGCGATTAAACCAATACGCCAGAAGTTCGTAGGTTGTCTGTGTTACGCCACTCCAACCCTGATTAACCCAACCTTGCACGTCGCCCTTGAGCGCGGCGGATAGCGGCAGTTCGTTCAGCAGATTGTTTTGTATTTTCTTTGCCATAAAGTAATTGATTTATAACTTATTCACATCCTTATTTTAAGCCATTTCTCGTGTTTTTATAACTAAAAAAGCAAAAATATAACTAATTCGTCACCCTATTTAATCGTTTCCCAATGACCCGTCTTTTTTGAACCAATATGTCTAATCTTGTTATCGCTTTTCAACTCCCAAAGAAGATTACTAATATCAGCATCTTTCATATCGGGGAATGCGTCCCTAAATTCTTCTACTTTGGCTTTCTGCTGCCGCTCAATGTGTTGAAGGATGAGCTGTTTCCTAGAAGCACGATCTAATCCTTTTATCCGAGTATAAACTCCTGGTTTTTTTTCATAGGAATAGTACCCGTGGGAGAGCATATATTTTGTTCCACTTGTCTTTCCGATTTTTTCCACAATCCCAAGCTTAAGAAATTTTTCTTTGTGTTGAGTCCTTGCGACAACTTTTTGCTCACGAAGCAACTCCAGTTCATAAATTTCATCAAAAGAAAAACTAATCTGTTTTTCGTTAATAATCTTCTCCAAAAATCTGACAAATTCCGCATCTTTAACCTTTGCCGGAATATTTATTCGCACCGTATGAGCATCAGTGCCTTTAAAATCAGGGAGTCCCTTCCCATGTCGGATAGTTGCATCAAAAATTACATCCATTCCCTGTCCAGATTTTTCTACTAGTTTTGTGCGCTCAAACGCTTCGGCAATAAGCCGGTTTCGCCAGTGCGGCGCGGCTTTTAAGATATTCTCTGGCGTAATGTGTTCCGGAAAACCTCCGGGACTAACTACCGCGAATGATTCAGGAGACGCATAAATAAAAACCGAACGCCCGCTAATCGAGTAGTCGCGATGTGCAATTGCGTTATTAACAGCTTCGCGGCATGATTTCTCGTCAAACGCCAGCACTTCTTGTTGTATAAATCCCTCTTGATACGGTGTACGGAGATTACGCGCATGAATCGTTTGCCAAATTTCATCGTAAACGAGAAAATATGGCGCTCGCCACGACGCGCGAAAATCATGATGAATCTGTTCCGGTGTACTACGCCATTCATAAATAATCTCGGCTTGAGGCAGTAGCTCCCCGATCTTTTCTTTTTTTCCAAGCAAAACCAAACACGCGAGCGTGAGTTTACCGCCCCGTGTAAGCTCTGCGTCCTGCAATATCTGCTCCGTGGGGGAATTATTAAGCGCGTGGTTGCCTGTTTTTTCAGCCATTCTTTTTTTAAAATCGCTAACCGCCCGATCATCAAGATCATCAATGTTTAAATGCTCAACTATGCCAGCCGAAAAATCAGGTTGTATTTCATTCAAAATTTTTCTTGTCGTCGCATCATCCATTTCTCCAAGAGACTCACCTCTTCGCATGGGATATGTGTATTTCCCTCCGTTGCTCCGCACACGCTGTCCAACTGAATGCGGTGGTATATCAAAAATCACAACTCTCCCTTTGGGGTGTTGAACTTCCTCAACAACTACAGTCATGCCAATTTGCTGATAAACTTCTTGTGGAATCTTATTGATCGTTCCTCGATACACATTTGTTCCAACAATGTCTTTGCTATTAGAAATTCCAAGCAGTAATCTGCCGCCGCCCATATTTGCGATCGCAGCGCAATAATCGGATCTCTCTCCATCATTAAAATTATCCCGCGCTTCTTTAAACTCAAGTGCGACATCTTCCGTACTCTGCAAAATATCGTCTATATCTTCTGGTAGATACATAAATTTATAACTTAATCTCTAATGTCGCGGTCGCGTCATTGCCAAAAATATCCACCACGCGCACCGCGATGGTGTGCTTTCCCGCCTTTTCGTAGGCGTGTTCCTTTTCGGTTGTTACTATTTTCGTTTTGCGCCCTAACCCGCGCAAATCCTGCCACTGGCTTTTGAATGTGAGGCCGTCGTAGTCCCAATCCACCGCCCAATAGTCAATCAAGACGGCAAAATTATCTTTGACGAGGTGCAACAATGCCTCGCGGTCTTCATCCGCTTTCTTGCCGCTTCCGAGCGGGAAATCATACAGTACATACTTTTCAATGCCAATGGTAACCGAGTTGCCTTTCACTTCTGGCTTCTTGAGTTTCAAATACGGCTTTTCCAAAAACTTCACCTTGTCCGAGAGCCGCTCGATGTCTTCTTCTGATTTTGCCTGTTTCAAATATTCATAAATGTCCGGCGGAATCTGACGGCTGACAATTTCCGTTTTTATATCCTTACCTGCGGCTTTGAGCCGAGTTTGCAAAAGCTCATCATAGTTATACTCGTAATCCCATGCCAAAATCACGAGCCGTTTGTAGCCCGCGCCGTCGAGCGTAGCCGCCTCAATCGCTAAATCCTCAACCTTGTGCGCCGCAACCGCGCGGTCAGGATAACCGCAATACACCAGTTCCAACTCGTCTTCGGTTTTACGCACCCCCAAATCCTTTCGGTTCGCCATCGGCTCCGCGCCATAAAGCTTCAAAATAATTCTCTGCATTTCATAAATGCGCACACCGCCCAAATAAATCATCTCGCGCTGATAGTTGCCAATGTTTTCAATCAAGAATGGCTTGCTTTTCATCTCCACCAACCGCCCGCGCGCAACTTGTATGCCAACTTTCCCAAGCTCACATCCGATCCACCGCCGATTGAGTTTTTCGGCAACAGCAAGAGTAGTGCCCGAGCCAGCAAAAAAGTCGGCGACAATACCATCGTTTGGGCATGAGGCCGTTATGATTCTTTTTAAAAGTTTTGTTGGTTTTTGTGTATTGTATCCAGTAGCTTCTGGAGAAATTGGAGAGGTTGCAGTTTGCGCTGGGATATCAGTCCAAACATCTGTTACAAATTTTCCTTCGTCTTCATATGAGATATACTCCTTTCCATTTTTTATTTGCACTCGGTATTTTCTTCCATTTTCGTCTATATTTTTAAAATGGACATCAAGCGTTGATTTGCTGAAAGGGACGCGTAAAATATCTCCATCGACATTAAAATAATTCTGTGGGTTTCTACTATAAAAATAAATGACATCATGTTTCCTTGGAAAAAAACTTTCGCCTACGCCACCTGCTCCGTAAGAATAAATCACTTCATTTTTAAAATTTTCCACTCCAAAAATCTCATCCATCATTACTTTTACATAATGCCCGACATGCCAATCAAGGTGCACATACATTGAGCCATCGGGGGCGAGGAGGCGCTTCATCAATTGCAGGCGCGGGTAGAGCATATCCAAATAGCTGTCCGTACCGCCGGCCCAGGTGTCTTTGTAGGCGAGCCGTTCAATCACGCTTGGTTCTTTGGTGATTTCAAAATCGCCCTTGCCCGCCGTAGCTTCAGCGGAGGCGGGGAGTTTGATTTTGTGCGAGTAGTCCGCTTTGGAGTCAAACGGCGGGTCAATGTATATCAGGTTGATTTTTCCCTCGTAGCCCTGATTCAAAAGCGCCTGCATGGCAAGCAGATTATCGCCCCAGATAAGGCGGTTCATTTTTTGCTTGTCTAGTTCTTCTTCGCCCAAAAGCTTATCTTGAAAAGACATCGGTAATTGCCCGGCGGTTTCGGGGTTCGGAATTACCACCTCGGCGGTTTGAAATTCAATGTCTTTTGGGTTAGGCGCGCGGCGGGGCTTTGAATCCCAGACAATCCGCGCCGAATCCTTTTTGCGATGTATGCCGTTGTTGTTCATATTTTTACTTGATTAAATCACCAACATTTACATCAAGCGCGTGAGCAATTCTTGTCAGTGTTTTGATGGTTGGGTTCTTGTTCACGCCCGATTCAAGGCGTACTACGGTATTCAATGAAAGTTCGGCAAGACGGGCTACTTTCTCAAGAGAGTAGTCCTTTTGCGCTCGCAGTTTTTTGAAATTGGATCCGATTTTGTTATTTGACGTTGCTTTGTTGGCCATATACCATTAAAAGGTATAAACTAAATGATACATCATGCTCGTTAGCCATTTTATGATAACTTATTCTTTCGTGTTTGGCAAACTCAAAGGGAGTTCCTACTTGTTGCGCACGCACGGTGGGTGGGGCAAGGAAAAGAATCTGTCCGCCGAAAAATCCGTCCGTCCGAAAGTTTTGGGGGCGAAGCCCAAGCAGGCGTGCAAAAAGGAAGGACTGGGGTGTGGGGGGGGAGCCGCAAATAAAAATGATAGGAAATTTTTTGGTTTTGCCCCGCGCGAGCTTGTCGAGCGCGGCCGAGGCGCAAGTGTCATTCGTCAAAATCCTGCGGATTTTGTCCGAAATACATTCGAACTTTGTCCAACAAACACCGCCAAATAGCACTCTTTGTGAAATCGTAAGAAGTTGGCGGTGGGGGTGAGATTCGAACTCACGAGGGCTATTCACCCTAACGGTTTTCAAGACCGCCGCCTTCAACCGCTCGGCCACCCCACCTTGCGAATCCTGCTCAAACTATACAACATCTTCTCTGCTCGTTCAAACGATTTGTTATTTCCAATAAAAGGAGTCCGAAACCTTTGGCTTTGCCGCGTCCGGAATTCCGATCCCATCATCTTTCACCCAGATCACATGGCCATCTTTCTTTGCGTATCCGATTGTCACCTTTCCTCCTTGACGAGAGTACTTAATCGCGTTTGAAATCAGATTGGAAAACACTTCCCGCAGTTTGTCGTATTCTCCCTGCGCTTTCATCGTCGAAGGCATGGAAGCATCCAAAACAATCTCCACCCCTTTTTCCTGCGCGGCCAATGCAAGAGTTTTCATCACTTCCTCAAGCACCGCAATCATATCGCAGGAAAATCTGTCTGCCAATTCCATTCGCTTTTCCTGTAAGGACGGCAATTCCAATACGCTGTTGCTCATTTTAAGCAGTGCATGGCAATTTTCGAGAATCTTTTGCAGCACCTCTTTTTGCTGCTTTTGCATATTGCCATAGTCTCCCGCAAGCAATGTTTCCACCGCCCACGTGATTGCAATTAACGGCGCTCTCAAATCATGGGAAGCTACCGCCACCAATTCTGCGCGCAATGCCATCAGCTTTTGCTCTTTTCGGATAATCTCCTGCCCCAGAAGCGCCAGAAGCGAGAGAAAAATTGTGATCACCCCGGGGAAAAGCGCATACAAGAGAAGTGATTGAAATTGATTGCCCGCATCCACATCCATTCCCAATACCGCGACAACATTGCCTGTTTCTTCATCCACGATGGGAGTAAGAGCTGAAATCCACGTTCCCCAGCGATCGGAGATCGGACCCTCCACAAGATTTTCCTTATTCTTAAACATTGCCAAAAACTCTCTGCTGGCTCCGTAATACACATACACTTTGAGTTACGAAACTAGCACATATAAGATTTTTGAGAACGTTGGGAGCGCGACTGGCGCAAGCGCCAGGAATTTTCAGCAGAAAAATATCCGTGTTCTCAAAAATCTTATATGTGCTAGTTTCGTAACTCAAAGACACACGGATCGGCTTTTGCGGCAATGCCAAGCATAGTATTATGGCTTGGTCGAGAAATATCTCCGGCGCATCTTTTCAATCCCGACTCCAACAGCCATGGAAGCAAGCCCTGCCACGAACAACGTAAGAGGCCAGCCAACGCTGTTTTCAAAATACTCTCCTCTGATCGAGAAGATATAGATAATCAAGGACATCGTCCCAATATACAAGAATTGGCGGGAAATTCTTAAAACGCTCAAAAAAATAAATCCCAAACTGCCCAACAGGACTAATGTTTCATATACCGGCTCTCTCCCTCCAAGCCCGAGATAATGGAGAGCTCCTAGAAACCAAAAGCATCCCACTCCTTCAAAAAATTCTGCGTAACGAGCAGCTTCGTGAAATCGCAGTTTTTTCAATTCTCCCATGCTAACCGCCAAAAACAGATACAAAACTCCGAGGATAACATTCGACCAGCCAATTACTTTTTCGCTCTCCACAGATACAATTCCCATTGCGCCTTTTAAAAGCGTGCCGTCAATCCAAGCTCGCAACAACGCAAAAAACACAACGCCAGCGCCCAAAAGATATAACCCTTGGCAATACTTGTAATATCCATTTTTTTCATACAGCATACCCATGCCAAAATACGCGATTCCCGCAAGCAGAAAGGCAACGAGCCATACCGCGCTGTTTGGCATTTCCTGAAGCAATCGGATAAACGCAAACAAAATCGCAAACACGCCGAACACATACGAATAATACCCCGCTTCCGTTTCTCCGCGTTTTTCGTACCAAATACTGCCTCCCACATACGCAGTTGCCGGTATCAAAAACAACCATGCGATTACGCCACTCTCTGCGATGGATTCAAATCCCATAATCCGCAAAAAGAAATAATACGCAAAGAGGAAAACAAGATGATACAAAAACGCCCACACGGGAGAACGAAAGATAACATTCAACCCAAGATACAAAAGCAAAGCAAGCGATGAAACCGTCAAACAAAAACCGATCGAAAAGGGCTCGGAGAATACCTGAAGCTCTTTGAGCGCGACCACAAGAAAAAGCGGGAAAAGCAATGCTCCCACAACCAAAAATACAAGCGACTGTTTTTTCTGATGTTCAGCCGGCCACAATGCCACACCAGTTCCAAAGCATATCACCATAGGAACAAAAATCGCCAAAATTCGCGGAATCGCGCCCCAGTGGGACCAACCAATCCCAACATAAATAACACCTGCCAATACAACAACCAGAGCCCCAAGATACAAGAGTATTTGGGACGCGGAGATATTTTTTAGAGACAGCTCCCATTCCGCTTTTTTCCGAGGAGCCAGCGGCAGGCTTTGAGTAAGTAATTTCTGACTGATCGCTTCTTGCGCTTTTGTGATTGCTTCGTTTATTTCGTTTTCACTCCATCCCTGCTTCACCAGCGCAACGCGTATTTGTTCAACTGCACATCCCTTTTCCAGCGATTGCTGAATGTAGTCCAACAATTGCTTATTCATACATTAAGATTACCATACCCTCATTTGTTTCTCAAAAGACATTTGCGTACCCGCCGTACATCCAAAAACCAGGGCAGAAAATAAACAGAGAAGCATATTATCCTTGAATTACCATTCCCAAAAAAAATCAAAAATGACTGTTTTTGTGGACTCCATACGTTTTTCCAACCTGCGTATCACTCCTGAAATCTGCTTAAAGAAAAGGTGCGAATATCAATCCTGCTTTCCCCATCAATAACTAATTGCGCCAATATCTCGCCAATCGCCGAGGAATACTTAAATCCATGCCCGGAGCATGGGGAAGCAACTATTATTAACGGATATTTTGGATGCGTATCAATCACAAAATGAGAATCGGGCGTAACCGTATATAAGCACGAAACCGCTTTAACGCATATATCGCTCACATCAGGAAAATACGGGGCGACAAAATTTTCGTACATTGTTTTTATTTCTTCTTTGTTTACTTCTCTATTTACAGTATCGGCCGTTGTGGTTATTTCATATTGTTCAGTTGCTATCTTCACTCCTCCATTTTGGCCGTCAATCGCCGGAAAACCATAGATACCCTGCTTTTTCCCCTGCAATTCCCAAACGAAAACTGGGAAGTTTTTCGGTTCAAAGCGTTCAATGGAAGTTTTTGCAGCAAACCAAAACGATACTTGGCGAATAACTTTGAAAAACTTCGCGTATTCTGGCTCAATAAGAGTGGGGAGCCATGGCCCCGCGCTAACAATCAGTTTTTTGGCTTTGTATTCGCCAAAATTTGTTTTTACTTTCACAATCCCATCTTTTTCCAAGAATCGGTCCGCCCTTTCGTTTATGTGAATTTTCGCTCCATATTTTTTTGCGAGAAACAGTTGTGAACTTATACATTCTTCTGGACGCAAAAAACCCGCATTGTATTCGTAGTACCCAATTTCATTATCTTGCACATTGAACTGCGGAAATCTTTTACGAACGTGAGATGCATCTAAAATTTCGTGCTTGATGTCGTATTTTTTCGCCGCCGTGATAGTGTTTTCAAAAAATTCTGCCGGAGCGTGAGTAATCGCGGTTTTCGCTTTGCTTGAAATAATAAGCCCGCCGGTAATCTCAAGAAGTTTCTTGCCGGTTTCTTTTTCAATTTCACGCCAAAGTTCATACGAACGCAAAGAAAGCGGCGTATACTGTTCCCCTTCCCCAATAGCTTGTCGAGTAATACGAG
>MHTV01000028.1 GCA_001823215.1 Candidatus Wildermuthbacteria bacterium RIFCSPHIGHO2_02_FULL_45_25
TCTTTCAACTCGACCTTTGCTTTCCTGCAGGATTTACTCCATCGTAGCCCGAAAGAGCAAAGCGTCAATTTTATCCGACAAATGCTTTACAGAAACGCGTTCCTGCGCCATCGTGTCTCGATTGCGCAAGGTAACAGAATCATCCTCCAATGTATCGAAGTCAACCGTTACCGCAAAGGGTGTGCCGATTTCATCTTGTCTGCGGTAACGTCTGCCAATAGCTCCTGTTTCGTCGTACTGGCAAGAAAATTTTTGCTGAAGCTCCGCGTAAATCCTTTTTGCTTCCGCAACGAGCTCCTGTTTGTTCTTTACCAAAGGGAACACAGCGACTTGCACAGGAGCTACCGATGGAGAAAACTTCAACATGGTTTCTTTCTCTTTTGCGGCTTCGGTGGTAGTACTACGCCCGCCTTCCACTTCTTCATACGCGTCGCACAACAAGGCGAGGAATAAGCGATCCAATCCCGCCGTTGGCTCAATCACATAGGGGAAATATTTTTCCTTCGTTGTTTCGTCAAAATACCGCAAATCTTGTCCTGAAAACTCCGCGTGCTGTTTGAGGTCAAAATCTGTGCGATTTGCAATACCCGCCAGCTCGCCCCAGCCAAATGGAAACTTGTATTCAATATCTACGGTTCGCTTGGAATAGTGAGACAAACTTTCTTTGGGATGCTCGTATCTTCGCAGATTTTCTTTCCTCAACCCAAGACTCAAAAAGAACTGCTCCCATTTCTCAACCCACAGATCGAAGGATTGCTCGTCTTC
Source organism: Candidatus Wildermuthbacteria bacterium RIFCSPHIGHO2_02_FULL_45_25 (assembly GCA_001823215.1). GTDB lineage: Bacteria > Patescibacteriota > Minisyncoccia > Minisyncoccales > UBA10102 > O2-12-FULL-45-9. The sequence goes on from MHTV01000028.1 coordinate 766, forward strand.
TCCGGGTTTTACGAAATACTCAATTTCCATCTGTTCAAATTCGCGGGAACGGAAAATAAAATTCCCGGTTGTGATTTCATTGCGAAACGCCTTACCTGCCTGCGCAATTCCGAAAGGCACTTTCAAGCGCTGGCTTTCCTGCACCAGCTTAAAATTCGTGAACATTGACTGGGCGGTTTCCGGCCGCAGATACGTCGCGTTTGCCTCATCTTGGATCGGACCGAGAAAGGTCTTGAACATCAAATTGAAATTCCTTGCCGGAGTAAAATCTCGATCTCCGCAATTGGGGCATTGATTCGGTTCCTTCGCTTCTCCCTGCCCTACAAATCTTCCGTCAATCATGTGATCTGCGCGAAATCTTCCGTTGCAGGATTTGCACTCAATGAGGGGATCGGTAAAGTTTTCGATATGCCCGGATGCCTGCCACACTTTCGGATGCATAAGAATTGCCCCTTCAATCGCCACGATATTGCTTTGCTGTCTGACGAACATATTGAACCATGCTTTTCTGATATTCTGCTTCATTGCGGTTCCCAGGGGGCCATAATCCCAGAGCGCTTCCACTCCTCCATAAATTTCAGAGGATTGAAACACAAATCCCCGCCGCTTTGCCAACGATATTATTTTTTTCATTTTTTCATCCATAGCCCCATTCTAACCATATTCCTCTTCAAATGAAAAGCTGGCGTGTCTGCCGCCAGCTTCCCTCCCGTTCTTGCTTTCTGAATTACTCGTTATGGTTTGAGTCGCTCTGGAATGTAATTTCCGGAGCTGTATCGGTAACCGAACGGTTCGTGAACCGATCCTCTCCCGTAATTCTTGCTTCTCCCATGATTTTTTCGACACGATTCGTCACGCGAACGCGAAATGTTATCAGGGGAGCCGGAAATTCTCCAAAATACCCTGTACCCGCAGGCAAATCGGCAACCGTCCATACGATTTCCTTGGAAACAGAGTCGTAAGTTACCACTGCTTCACGGGGCTGAACATCATCGGCAAATTCCACTCCCGCAGGCAATGTTGCTTTGACTCTCACATTCCCCACATCGTTATACGCATTGGTTGCTTTCCATTCAACAATATAGAACTTCTCCGTTTGGGGAGCGCCAGGAGTGGCGTCTCCAATAATTCTTTGCTCCACCCCGGGATTCGCGCTTAATTTCATCGTAAAATCTTCTTTCGCGTCAGAAAGAAATACCGAGTTTTTTAGCACGAAATTCATTTCCTGCGGACTCACCGGGCGAAATTCTTTCTGCGCATCTACCCAAAACTCAATTTTTCCTTCTTCGCCTCTTCCTAAAAATCTCAACTGCGGCACATCGCTTGGCCTCCATGAGATCGAGTTATCTCCGGGCTTGAAGTTTCCGCCATCGGCGCGAATACTCGTAAGATCAAACGGTTTGCCGTCAAGCGAAACCACCATGCTCAAATTCTCCAAAGGCCGGTCGCTTGAATTGCGAAAAAAGACTTCGTAGTGCAAGGTGTCTCCCGCGTTCGCGATATAGTCAGAAGAGCCATTAATCTTTTGGGTGATAAACAGCCGCGGCTCAATGATCTGCACAATCTTGCTATTGTCGCGCAAAAGCGTGAATTTTCCTTCTTTCCAACTGCCCAGTGTAGCCCGGAACAATTTCGCTTCCTGCACATTTCCGTGGAGCGCTCCGGTAACCGTAATTCGCCCTCCTTCCGCCTGATTTAACGCTCCGATATTCCATTCCTTCTCCCCAATCGGAGATGGTGAAGCGCTTCGGAATTCAAACCCCGCAGGATATTCCAATGTGATCCGCAAATTCGAGAGAGGATACGCGGAATTCGAGGAATAATTTAATGTAAAATCGAATTGCTGCTCGCTTTCCATGCGGCTCGGCATATCAAGCTCAAAATTCACGGGTACCACGGCAAGCACGGTGGATGTGGAAGTCTCTGCCCGAAGATTCGCGGTAATATTCCTTAACGTGTAGGTAATCGTTGCTCTTGCTTCCTGCACATCGTCTTTCTTCCCAAAGAGTCGCGCCGCAAACTGCATGGATCCTTCCTGTCCCGGAGCGATATTTGCAATATCTGTGATCTTGCGCATTTCGGCGCCTTCGGAGGGGAGAGCGCCCGATGGATATTCAAACGTAAGCTTGGCATTCTCAAACCCAACATCTCCCATATTTTTCCATTTGACCGTATAGAGAATTTCTTCGCCAAGCGTCGCTTCATCAGGAGCTAAAATTTCGAGCTTCAGATCGGCTCTGGAAGTTGAATTTTTCTGCCAAAACCAAAAACCGATGGCTCCCAGCGCCGCCGTAGCTACAAGAAGAAAAACGAGAACAAACTTCTGCATTGATTTTATTCTACCAGCTTTTTATAACTTGCAACAGGTGATGTTGCGAAACTTCTTTCAACGCTCCTTGCCCGATAAGAGAGCACATTTCCTTGTCTTCCAGAAGCTCCGCGAACGGAGCGCCCATAAGATATTCCACCATTCTATTAATTCTAAAAGAAGCATGTTTTAAATCCTTCGTCAAGGGAGTATATCCCTCCAGCGAAATCAATTTCCAGAATGTCGCATGCAGCAGCACGCGCGCCTGAATATCGGTGCGATGCTCAAGGATTTTAAGGGCTTCGCACAAAACATTCCAGATGCGGTCATTTTTCTCTTCATGCGCAAGCAAGGCGTCTGCAACTTCACAGATACGATAGGCGGTTTTCAATAAAAACAAATTTTCCTTTACGCCCGAGAGCTGATACACAAAACAAGCGTCTGTAATTGTCTTTGCCGATTTGCCCTGGATGAATTCGATGTCGGAAATCGCGCAATGCTCCAAACCTCCGCGAAGCTTCGAGGTTATTTTCCGCTCCGATACCGCGCGCAATCGAATCTTTCCGTAACGTTCTGAAAACACCGTAAAAATTCGGTCGGCCTCCCCGATATCCTCTTTTTTTAAGATAACCGCTTGCGTTCGGTAGTGAAGAGCCATATTTTACACGATTAAGAAATTGGAAGATTAACGGATTAAAGAATTTGCGGTTCATGAGTGCGTGTATCTCTCGAAATAAGATTTGCTCATCGTTCGTATTGTCGGCATATCAATTCAAATCCAAGAACTTCCAATTTTTCAAATCATTTGGATCATAGGAGTATTTCTTACTATCGTTGAATCGCCAGCTATTCTTATCTTTCAACACAATACCGCCAAATAAGTTTTTACCTTTTTTGTCTTCCTTTGCAATATACTCCGCCAATCCCTCGGCGCGCTCCTTCGCGGTTTTAGCATAAATCCCGCCCTTTGTATCAAACAAGCCAAGCCGTCCATCATTGAGCATTACTATAAAATCAAGATAAAACGGTTTTTCTTGCCCATTCTCAACATACGGCACAGCAAAATACGAGCCGTCCTGCCTGCCGTTCTTAAACCACCACCCTACTTGCTTGGCCTTTTCCAGATATTCAATGAACGCGACTTCAATCTCGCTGTCTTCTTCAAAAAGCGAAAGATTATTCGCGCCTTTTGTTTTGGCAAAATACGGCTGAATAATAGACCGCTTGTAATCCTTTTCAACGAAATTCAAATTGTAGTTGATTATCCTCGGCACATTCCACGGCTCGTCATTTTTGATCAGTTCATGCTTTCCTCTGCCAACAACATCTTGATAAAACTCCTTGGCCCGATTGATAACATCAGCTACGGCTTGGCTATTTTCTTTAGCCAAAACAATAGCTTGGACCCTTGGCCAATCATCAACACCCATTTTAAACGACTTATCAAAGAAGCGATATAAAGAATCGTTAATCCGTTTTATGGAGCGCATCTCCGGAGCAAATGGCGCGAGATTTTCCCGCGCAAAATAGTCAAAAGCATTTTGCAGTTCAACTTCGTTTTTTGGAACACCCAGTGTGCCTTTTTTCTCAATGCTTTTTGTTTCCTTATCCACATTGGTAATTTTTCCGCTTGCGATGAGTTTCGTATCAATAATACTGTGTTTGAGCGAAATTCGGTCTTTGAGCTTCAATTCATCTGCCGCTTGAAAAAAAACAGGCACAAAATCCGATGACAAGCGGGTTTCTTCACGGAAACGCTTGGAGTGATAAGAAGTCAAATCAATGTTTTTGTAATCTTCGCGCCGTTTGCCCTCAAAAACCGTAATGTATTCTTTGGCAATATCTTCGGCAATACCAATGTTGCTCAAACTGGTATAAACATAGCCAAGATTTAATTCCGCATTTTTGTAATGTTCATGCTCAGGCATACGCATAATGCGTCCGATGGTCTGAATGGAAAACACGATACTTTTCCATTCGCGGAACAAAACCAAAATTGCGGCGCGAGGACAATCCCAGCCCACGGCGATGGCTTGCTTAAAAATCATCACCTCAACTTCGGTATCGTTTTTCTCAATATTTTCAAGATTTATTTTGCTGTCCTTATCGGAAAGATAAATCGCCAGCCGTCCGTTTTCCGTGGTAATGCCGTATTTTCCGAGCAACTGCACCACCGCGTCTTTTTTGTCTATCAATCCCATGCGATTATCGGGGATTTGAATAAGCATGAGCGGATTAACATTTGACCCCTCCGCCTCGTACAATTTGGCGAGTTCCGCGCGCTTTTTCAGAGCGGTTTCTACCACAATTTCGTCAGCTGTTTTGTCCGCGACTTTCTTGTCCAGCTTAAAATCTTCAAATCCGGGGTTGATAACAATTTCTTTCTTAATCATTCCCTCGTCTTTGACATCTTTCAATTCAACCTCAACGCCGCGGAATACGCCTTTGAGTTGAGGAGTCGCCGAAACCTCAATCGTTATCTTGGGGCCGATATCCTCAATCAATTCTTTGGATTTTTCCGTTTCGGCATTGCGGTGGCTTTCGTCAATGATAAGAATAATAATCCTATCCTCATCTTTGGTTCGGGCGACTATGTTGGAAAGATTATTGTCCCGCTCGTTCTCGCGGACATAGATATTGCCCTTCTTGTTAATACTTGCCCAGTTTAGAAACAAAATCTCATTTTGCCTGATCTTCCGCTCCTCTAATTCATGAAAATAAGAACACCTAAGCCCCAATCCTTTGTCGTGATAAAACTTTTTTAACTTATCGTAGCTTTGATCGTGCAATTTGTTCACCGCAATCCAAATAAAGGCAAACTTCTTCCCGTCGGTGTGAGAGAAAGGATCGCAAAAGCGCATCATCCACTCCGCCATCATCAGCGTCTTCCCGGAGCCGGTTGGCGACTTAAAAATGCATATCTTGTTTCCTTCCGCATCCAAAAGCTC
>MHTV01000029.1 GCA_001823215.1 Candidatus Wildermuthbacteria bacterium RIFCSPHIGHO2_02_FULL_45_25
GTATTGGTGGGAAGGGGAACGTACGCGTTGGTGGAATGGGGATATCAGCCGGGCACGGTGCGCGAGGTAATGACGCAGATTCTCAAGGAGCAAGGCCCTCTTACCAGAGAGGAATTGATCGAACACACATTGCGTCAACGGCGCGTGAAGGAAAGTACGATTCTTTTGAACCTGCAGGATAAGAGCGCATTTACGAAAGATGCGCAAGGCAAATATATCCTCGGTGCGTAATTCAGCTTTAGGTATCTCGTTTCTCGCGCACCTACAATTCTTTTCTTGTTTCAATGGATTTTGGAATGTACGCTCCAGTACTATTAATTTTTTGGGATTTTGCCAACACCTGGTGGTGGCTGTTTTTGCCGTTCTTTGTTTTTGGGCCTTTTATTTTTTTGTGGAAGGAATGGCGTAACGAGGTGTTTGACAATCAAAACCCATATATCATGTTGGAAATTCGCATGCCGCAAATAGTGGAAAAGCCGATTAAAGCAATGGAACAGGTATTCGCGGGATTTTGGCAATTTTACGATCCTCCGAACGATCGCGAATTTTGGTTTGAAGGGCAGTATCAAAAGGCATTCTCTATTGAAATTGCTTCAATTGAAGGCCAAGTGCATTTTTATTTGCGCACAACCGATGGGAGCAGAAAAATCATGGAGTCAGCTTTGTATGCCCATTATCCTGAAGCTGAAATGCTTTTAGTGGATGACTATGTGAACTTGGTGCCCCATAACATTCCCAATAAAGATTGGAAGGTATGGGGAGCTGAATATCGGCTTGATAAACCAAGCCCCTATCCTATCAAGACCTATGCTCAATTCTTTGAAGAAAATCCTGATACCCGCGAGGAAAAACGTGTTGATCCTGTTTCTATGTTGGTGGAATCTCTTTCCAAGATTGGGAGAGGAGAGCATCTGTGGATACAATTTATCTTGACGCCCTATGCCCCGCAAAATAAGGAGTTGAAAGAATTTATTGATGAGGGACATGGGATTGTTGATAAATTAGTGAAAAGAAAAGTGCCGCCTCCAAAGCCGATTACGCTGGTTCAAGATGCAAGCAGTGTATTTTATACACTTGCGACCGGAAAGGAAGCGGTAAAGCAACAAGGAGAGGAAATTCAGGGAATGACGTATCCGGAACTTCAGATGACTCCGGGAGAGCGCGACATTGTCAAAGCTATTGAAACAAAAATTAGCAAACAGGCATTTGTTTCAACTATGCATTTCTTGTATCTTGCGCGAACCGAGAATTATTTTGGGCCGGCAAAAGCGTTGCCTATGACCTATTTTAATCAATATAGCTCGGCGAATCTGAATTTTTTCCGTCCCCTCTATACGGTGAAAGTGAATACGATCGCAAACTTCTTTTTTGACCAGCGGCGAAATTATCTTAAGCGCCGGCGTTTGTTGCGTGCGATGCTGTATCGTTTGCCCCCGTTTTATCCTGCCGGAGGAGGTTCCTTTGTGTTGAATATTGAAGAAATGGCTTCGTTGTTTCATTTCTCGGGCAAGATAACGTTCCCGTCAGCAACAGTTCCGCGCGTGGAGGCAAAGAAAGCAGAAGCCCCGCAGGAATTGCCGGTAGAATAGGGTAGATATCAGTAAATGGCATGAAAAGATGAGAACTTTTGTATGGCAATAAATTTTTTCGGACAAACAAATTTTCGAAATGAACGCAAGAGATTTGGCATCAAGACAGATGATCGCCGAAGGCATTTTTATGCTATTGGGAAAACTGGCATGGGAAAAACCGCAATGCTTCAGAATATGGCAGTGCAGGATATTCGCAACGGGAATGGACTCGGATTTGTGGATCCTCATGGAGAGGCGGTGGAAGAGCTTCTGAATTTCATTCCGGAAGAACGCATCCAGGATGTTGTGTATTTTAATCCGGCCGATACCAAATATCCTATCGCGTTTAACGTGATGGAGTCGGTAGATCCAGAAAAGCGGCATATTGTGGCGTCCGGTTTAATGTCGGTGTTTAAGAAAATCTGGCCGGATGTGTGGTCAGCTCGCATGGAATATATATTGAATAATGTGATTTTGGCTCTTTTGGAATCTCCTCATTCAACGCTTTTGGGAATCAATCGAATGCTTTCGGACCCGGAGTATCGCAAAGAAGTGGTGGACAGAGTTGCAGATTCTGTGGTGAAGACGTTTTGGGTGCAGGAGTATGCTCGCTATACCCAGAGATACGAAGTAGAAGCAACTGCGGCTATTCAGAATAAAATTGGACAATTTATCTCCAATCCCCTGATCCGCAATATCGTGGGGCAGATCAAATCCACGCTGGATATGAGGGAGATTATGGATGGTCAGAAAATTCTTTTGGCAAATATCTCCAAGGGAAGAATCGGAGAAGACAACTCTCGTTTGCTGGGAGGATTGATTATTACCAAATTGCAGCTCGCGGCAATGTCTCGTGTGGATATCTTGGAGGCAGAACGTCAAGATTTCTATCTGTATATTGATGAGTTTCAAAATTTCGCGACAGAAAGTTTCGTGAATATTCTTTCTGAAGCCCGAAAGTATCGCTTAGCGTTGATTCTAAGCCATCAGTATGTGGCGCAGCTGGGTACGGGAGCTGAAGCGAAGGTTCGAGACGCGGTGTTTGGAAACGTGGGGACGATGGTTTCGTTTCGCGTGGGAGCTGAAGACGCAGAATATCTGGAAAAGGAATTTACGCCCGAATTTCTTGCGACTGATTTTGTGAACCTGGGGAAATACTGTATTTATGTAAAGCTCATGATTGACGGAGTGGCGAGCCGTCCGTTTTCCGCAAACACCCTTTCTCCCATCGAACAGCAAGGCGAATCCCAGCGGGAAAAAATCATTGAATTTTCTCGAAAGAAGTATGGCACTGCGATTAAGGATGTGGAGGATCAAATACGTGTCTGGTCTGGATTGGATACATTGCCCGAAATGCCTTCCGGTCCAGCTCCAGCCGCAGGCGGAGGCCAGAATGAACAAGTGCTGTATGACGCTCGATGTTCCAGTTGCGGCAAAGACACGAAAGTGGTGTTTCCTCCTGACGGGAAAAGACCAGTGTATTGCAAGACGTGTCGGAAAAAATTTCAAAAACCCCGCGAACAAACAGCAGTTCCTCAATCTGCTGGAATTTCTGCGCCGCCGCCGCGGGTGAATCAAAAGTATGAAGAACGCGCCGACCGTTTGCCTCTCATTTCAGCTCAACCCAAGCCGATTCCTGTTTCTTCTCGCGCGGAAACTGTCGGAAGTAAGAATGCCCAAGAACCAGTTGCGGTTGCGCCCAAAAAAATTCCAATGGCGGAACGGCAGGAAGAGGATAAAAAACTTCATACCCAACAAAAGCGGGAAGAAAAATTGGGGGAACTCCGATCTATTCTTCAGGAAGCGCTTTCTACGCAAAAGCCCACGGCAAATCTGGTGAAGGAAAGCAAGGCAGCAACGAAATCTGTAAGTCCTGCGAAACAAGCGGAAAAAAAAGGAGATTTGCGGCCGGGAGAAACGATATACTTTACGTCTTAATGGAACAGCCGCTTGGCAAGAATAAGAAGCAAGATAGTGCGCCAGAATGGAATTGTGTTTTTCAAGAGAAGCCGTTATAGTAACACCATGAAATCAATTCAAGATATTGAGTTGAAAGGGAAGCGAGTCCTTATCAGGTGCGCTTTGAATGTTCCTTTAGATGAGAAGGGAAATATCGCAGATGATTTCCGTTTGAAAGAATCTCTTGCAACTCTTACGTATGCGGCAGAACAGGGAGCGAAATGCGTTCTGCTTGGACATCTGGGACGTCCCGATCCCCTTTTTGAATTTGGCAATCATCCTGCGGTTCCGCCCTTATGGAGTCTCCGGAAGGTGGCTGAACATTTAAGTGTGCTTCTGGGCAGGAAAATTCTTTTCTTTGAACAACCAATTGGCCGGGAGGTGCGAGACCAAATCTCCCTTCTGAAAGAAGGAGAGATCGCGATGTTAGAAAATATGCGTTTCTATAAGGGAGAAGAGGCGAACGATGAGAATTTCGCAAAAGAACTGGCGAATTTGGGTGATATCTATGTCAACGACGCTTTTGACGTAAATCATCGCGCGCATGCTTCGGTCTCTGGAGTGGTGAAATTTGTTCCTGTTGCGGTTGCGGGGATTCAGCTCAAGAAAGAAGTAGACGCTTTGAATAGAATTCTGGAAAATCCGAAGCGGAAGATGGTGGTGATTGTAGGAGGATCGAAAATTGAAACAAAAGCCGGTTTTCTGGGAGCCGTATGTAAACTGGCAGATACGGTGCTGATGGGGAATTTGGTAAGCAAGGAAGTGGAAGAAAAACCTTTTCTTGTGCCTGCTGAATATCGGGATCGGCTTGTTGCTGCGATAGACGGATATCCGGGCGAGAGTCAAAGTTTCGATATCGGACCGCGCACGAGAGAACTTTTCAAAAGCCATATTCAAGGAGCTCGAACGATATTTTGGTCAGGTCCCTTGGGCAAAGTGGAAGAAGAAGCGTATCGGCAAGGATCGCTTGAGATTGCAAACGCAATCGGGGAAAGCGGGGCTTTTTCGGTCGCAGGGGGCGGAGACCTCGCGGGATTTTTAGAACGAGCGGGATTGAAAAACAAATTCAGTCATATTTCTATCGGTGGGAGCGCATTATTAGCATACATCGCGGGAGAGAAGTTACCTGGGATCGAAGCTTTGGGAAATTAAGAATTCAAAATTTTTGCCAATGTCTATCAAGAATCTTCAACTTGCGGCCGACCGCATTAAACAAGCTATAGCAAAAAAGGAGCGAATTATTCTCTATGGAGACGCGGATTTGGACGGCGTGAGCGCCATCATTATTCTTCAAGAGGCCATTCAAAATCTCGGCGGCATGGCGACTGCGGTGTACTTTCCCGATCGTGAAAAAGAGGGATATGGCATTACCAGAAAAGCACTTGCGCGACTGAATGAGCTGTCTCCTGCTTTATTAGTGGCGGCGGATTTGGGTATCTCGAATTTTGAAGAAATTGATTTGGCGCGCCAAAACGGATTTGAGGTTATTGTCATTGATCATCATAAAGTGCTTGATCGCCTGCCGAACGCGAATATTATCGTAGATCCCAAACAGCCGGGCGATGAATATCCTTTCAAAGAATTCGCGGCGTGCGGGTTGGCGTTCCGAACGGCGGAAGCCCTATTGGGAGAAAAAATGTCAGATTCTCTGCGTCAAAATCTTGTGGAACTTGCGGCGTTGGGCACGATTGCCGATATGATGGCAAGAGAACAGGATAATGTGCAAATTATTCAAGAAGGATTGGACGCTTTGCCCTATTCGTGGCGTCCTGGCATAAGGGCGTTCTTGGAATTGCCAGAGCTTAATGGAACCAGAACGATCGAACAGAAAGCGCAAGACATGATCGGGATGTTGAATGTGCGCGATGTGAAAAAAGGGTTTCCGGGAGCGTATCGCCTCTTAATGTGTCCGTCCATAAAAAAGGCGAAGAGCATGATGAAGGTGTTCGCCGAAAAGAACAAAGAGCGCAGAGCGAAAATAGAACATCTGGCGGAAGTGGTGCGCATGAGAATTTTTCACAAGAAAAATTCTCCTTTGGTCTTTGAGGGAGGAGAAGAATTTGAGTATATGCTGCTGGGAGCGGTTGCTTCTATTATGTCTCAAGAAACAAATAAGCCCGCATTTATCTTCAAGCACACGCGCAAGGAATGTTTGGGAAGCGTGAGAGCGCCTGCGGGATGTGATACCGTAAAAGCCATGCAATCGTGCGCGCATTTATTCGACACCTATGGAGGGCATCCGCAGGCATCCGGTTTTAGGACAACTCCAGAAAGAATTGATCAGGTGCGAGATTGTTTGGGCGCATATTTTCAGGAAAATAAATAAG
>MHTV01000030.1 GCA_001823215.1 Candidatus Wildermuthbacteria bacterium RIFCSPHIGHO2_02_FULL_45_25
AGCCCTGGACGCGCAGCTTGAACAGCTTATCCAGGAATCCCTCAATACGCTCATGCAGGGACGCACAACCTTTATCATTGCTCACCGCTTGAGCACAGTGCGAGAAGCTGACCGCATTATGGTATTGGAAGGGGGCCGCATCGCGGAAAGCGGGTCTCATGAGCAATTGATTGCCAAAGAACAGGGAATTTACCGCAACCTGTACGAAATCCAGTTTGGGATTACCGCGTAATCTTCTTCAAAAAGAGAAGCATTCCGCCATTTGGTTGGATAGCCGCCCCGCTCCGCGGGACGGCCTTTAATTCTATTCCAAAACGCAATTTTTCTTGAATACTTCATATGGAGTAAGGTAGTTTAGCCGTTTTCTCGGCCTGTTATTGATGAGTCGCACAACCTTGTCTAATTGTTCTTGGGTAATGTCGTCAAATCTTGAGCGCTTGGGGTAAAACTGTCTCAGAAGTCCATTGGTATTTTCATTTGTGCCTCGCTCCCAAGAGTGATATGGCCATGCAAAGTATGCGATCATTCCCGTTGCTTGTTCTATGATATCATATCCTGAAAACTCGGAGCCGTTGTCATACGTGATTGATAACCGTTTACCGCAAGGAACCTTTGTAAACTCCCTAATCGTAAACGCATTGATATTCTCCATTGTTGCATGTTCTACTTTGCCTGCCACCAAATATCCTGACTTTCTTTCGACGTAGGTGATAAGGTGTCCTGAATTGCTTTTACCTCGCACCGTATCTCCTTCCCAGTCTCCAATTCTTTGGCGCAAGTTGATGATTTCCGGTCTCGCGTCTATTCTTCGCTTTTTTCTCTCATCTCGTTGTTTTTCTCGTATCCTTGTGCCATATCTGCGTCGGTACTTGCCTTTCTGGCATCGCAAGTACTTTACCAAGTCTTTTCGCTTTTCATACACAAATTTGTAGATGGTGTCTTTGCCGATTTGTTGGTCATTATGGCTTCTGTTCCATTGTCCTGCGATTTGCTCGGGCGATAGATATTTCTTCAATTTTTTACCAAGATACCTTCTTAGTTGTGCGTTGCGTTCTACTTTTTTAAATCGCGCATTCGCTTGTATTCTTCTTTGTCTGGTTTTCAATTTTGCTCCTCTTGCCAGATACTTACCCGAATCGCTTTTGTTTCGTTTCAGTTCTCGGGATATGGTCGAGGGATCCTTGTGAAGCAGTCGAGCAATATCTTTTTGTTTTTGACCTGCTCTTTTGAGCGCGTAAATCTCGTTTCTTTGGTCGTCTGTTATTTGTTTTGCCATACTATTCATCGTAGATGATAATAGTTGGCTAGGGTGAACTGATTGCGATTCGGAGTAGAATGTAGGATAGCGCAATTGACAAATTTAGAAAGATAGTATATACTTTAACCCGATACGACGTGGCCTTGTGCCACCAAAGTCGTAAGTTCTTAAGAGGAGGTAATTATAGGAGATAACGGGTCCCAAAAATTCGGAAATTCAAGATACAAGGGGGAAACTCATGTTCCGGAAACACCCATGGACCATATTGTTCCTGTTTGCGCTGGCGGCGCTGACGGTAACCACCGTCTTAGCCGGAGGAGGCATACTGCCTTCCACGATTTCCAGGGCGACGGCGCCCATGGAGGTCACGATGCAAGACCTCCAAGTCGAGGATGGCTTCGGCCTTTCCCTCGACCAAGAGGCCAAAATGCCCATGGGCACGCTCCGTGTCCTGGGACAGAAGCTCCCACCGCCAACCGATTACACCAGGTTCACAGTTGAACCGACAGAAATCTATCTCAAAAACTGGCACACGACCCCGCGCCAGCTCATGCAGCCATGCGGGCAACCAATCCTAGGGGTATCGAGGAGTGGCGCCAGCGAACCCATTCAAGCCCTAACTCGACAAGAAGCCGAGAAAGTGGCTCGAGAGTTCAAGACGTTCACCACCAAGACACACACGTCTGGCGGCGCCGTCGGCTACATCGGAGCCGATATCTATTCCCTTGACGGAGAATGGCTTGGCAACACGTGTGGCGACCGCCGCGAATTACCCACAACGATCGCTGGCAATACAGTCGTGAGGATGGTTCCTTACTTCTGGCCAAGCTCGTCGTTCCAGCCGGGCGAGTACGCCCACACTCTAATTGTGGACGGCATCGGAGAACTCGAAGACATCTTCGTCTCCTCCCCCCGTCCCAACCAGATTGTCCCTTCCTCCGGCGAGAAATTTATGGTTGTCGGGATGGTCAAGGGAAGCGGCCATTGGACCATCTTCGAGGGAACCGTTGGCAGTGTTGCTCTTTATGAGCTAACCGCCGACGGCACACGCCGAGCACTTGACTCTTCCCTCTTGTTTGTCGCAAAGGGTGAGCCAGGATCTCCAATTTCCTTCGCCACAGAACTCGGGCGAATTCCGACGTTCTCCGCTCGCGGAGTCCTCGTCTTTAAAAACGAGAACCCCAGCGGAAGACTCGAGAATGATCGGGAATTCGAAGTTCCGGTGCGGTTCTTGGGAGAAACAATTACCGTTACCGCCGTTCCGGTGACACCCGTCCCAATCACCGTAGAGCCGCCAATTCTTGCGACGGTGCCACCGCCTATCGTCGCACTGGAAGAGACGCCTACGGCGGCTCCAACAGAAAAGCCAGCTCGGGTTGAGGAAACTCCTATACCCACGGCTACGGAATTGCCACCCACAGCGACGGCAACGCCTGAACCCGTCCCTACGGAACCAGCACCGACTGCCGATTCTCCAACGTTGCAATCCGGCGCCAACGGGCCTCGACCAACCCCGACACCCCAACCCGGGAGCAACCCTAACCATACAGGACCAAACGCTCCTCATTAGGAGCTATTAGCCCTCACCAAGAAGCCCCGACTGCACACCAAGTTGCAGCCGGGGCTTTTTATTTGGCTTGAAATAAATCCAGCACAGCAAATAGGCCTTTAATTTTGCGCAGGGCTTGACAATTTGAAAGATAGGGTGTATAATATATGCCAGACAGTGAGGGAAATCTTATTGAATCCTTCATTGAAAAGATTAGCCGAAGGGGGCAAAATGGGTAAGTTTTTTATTCTGGTTCTAGGCATCCTGCTGTTGGCCACGGCCGCCGGCATGGCGGGCAGCGTGAATCCCGCCGCCACCACGGCGTTGGCTGACGGTCAGTGCCCCGTACGGGGCCACTACGGCCCCGACTGCCAGTTCACAGTTGGGGACTTCATCTCCAACTGCCCCACCGACGAACAGGCGCCGTATGATGAATTCATTACGGTGCGCAACAGCAGCAGGGAAGGCGGAAGCGGCTCGACAGAGCAAGTGCTCCGCATGCTCATGGGAGATCAACCCATCGCTGGAGAACGACGCGAGGTGGATGCGGGCGAAATCGTTTTTCTACCCGTACGATTTGAGGAGCGAATTGCAGGCACTCCTCATATTCGATCCCTCCTAGTTCGCTATGAGGGAGCCACTGGAAATCTTGCCAACCTATCCCTCGTGGGACCGGATAGCAGAGTTTATGCTTCCACCCCAAAGGTGGAGAGCGTAAACCTTCTGAAGATCTCCTGGCCATATCCGGTATTTTGCGGAAATCTCCAAATGTGGGTAATGGCACGCGTCTCGCCAAACGCCACGCCCGGCAGCACCCACACCCTCAAGGTTCTGGGCGTGGAGTACGACCAGCCGGTCGTCCCCCACGCGGAAGATTTCCGCGTTGAAGGGGAGGGGTTTTCCTTCCAAGTGAAGTAAATCCTTCCCCCCAACCAACTCCCTGACTGTGCTTCGCGCAGTCAGGGATATTTTTTATTAGAACTCAATCTTTTACTTCAATGCGGGCGCGCGTAAACTTGACAAATTCATGTATTTCATATAGACTTTTGCTGTTGGGAACCTCAAAATCTCCCACCAAACTGCCCTTTGAAAAGGAGGCAAATATGGAATAGGAAAGAGGGATCGCCAAATAGGGACTGCTAAAAACGAAAAGGGGGAATAAGCACCATGAGGAACCTCATTCTGGCTATCGCGATTCTTGCTCTGGGCATACCGTCCCTCCTCGCTTTGACGACTGCGTCGGCAAACGAGGGTGCGGGTGCGAACGAAGAAGCGAGTGTGCGCGCAGAAGAGCGCGCCGCAAGCATGGACATTGATGCCAAGCCCCTCCTTTGCGGAGACTTGGGGGATGTGCTCAAAAATGGAACCATCGGTTGGGGAGACTTTAACGCTGTCGTGGATCATCTCCGCGGCACGAAGAAACTCGGACCCCAGCAAAAACTTCGGGCCGACGTGACAGGCGCCGGGGGTGTTACGTGGGATGATGCCAATGCGATTTGGCAGCACATCAAGCACGGAACACCTTTTGGCGGATGCCCGTTGGAGTATCACACTCTAACGGTCTCCCTGTCGCCCGACAACCCACCGGCCGGCAATGTTCCGACCGGAGCCGGCGCAAACGCGCTGGCAGTTGACCTCGTCCCAGGAGCATTTGATGCTCCAGTGACCGAGTTTGTGTTCGTTCGCAAAGGATTGAGCGCAAATCAGGATATCCAAACCATCCATATTGTGGATGAGAACGGATTCATCCGAGGGGTTGCGAAGTTCAATGCCGAGGACGAGGCGCGCGTACGCTTCATTCCCGGATATGATCTCAAAGCCAAAACGCACACTAAGTTTTTTGCGCGACCGTTTGCGGCAAAGGGAGCGGCCTCCGGACGAACCTTCGAAATCGGACTGAAGTCCGTTTCGACGACTGCCCGGGTGATCGGCTTGGACACTCCTCTGTGGGGAAACCCATTCCAAATCGTTTCGCTGACCGTTGGATCGGCCGAAGCGATGGAAGACGGCATGGTGCTAGATTCCACTCCGAACGTTGGCGACACCAACGTCCTGGTCAACACCTGCAAGGTTGTGGCCACCAGTTCGGTCGAGCCGCTCATTGTGGAGAACGTGAGCGTGCTTACTCGAGGATCAGCTCCTCTCGGAGCTACGAGCAACATCGAACTCGTTGACGCAACGACCGGAGCTTCGCTTGGTGAAATGCCATGGGACAGCAAAGGTCGTGCAGACTGGGACACCTCCATCACTATTCCACAAGGTGGGAGCTGGAGATGCCGGAACCGGGTGGATGTGTTTGGAGGATTCGGCCTCTCCGTCAATACAGACTTCGCGGACGGAGATACCGTTCTCATGAGTATCCACGGGGCAACCTATGGGTACTACATTTTGCCCGACGGCGATAACGCCGATTTCTGGACCAATCCGAACAATGGATTGGCGGCGAGCAATCAAACCATTCAACCGCCAGCATTGGATGTCCGTGTTCCTAGTTACTCTCCTTCATGGAAGATCGGACCAGGATGTTCAGCTTTGGTTGTCTGGGAATTCATTGCCACAGGCGACCAAGTGAAAATTTCTTCGCTTCCTGTCGGGTTCGATTTGCAAACCATGGCAGAAGACGAAATCACGAGCGTCCGCCTTCGTGATGCCTCCGGCAACACGTTGGCAGGCCCGTGGAATGTTGGAACCACCGATATAACCGGCGCTGACGGCACAACTTACGAAGGATCGGTGAACTTCACCGAGACTATCGTCTTGCCACGAGGCGAGACACGCCTCGTGCTCGACGCATGCATCGCAGACACCGTGTCCACCGGCGACATTATTCGGGTGGGGATTCCAAATCCTGCCTCAATTGTTGCCGAAGGCATGTCCCGCATGTCAATCACCCCATTCCCATATCAGGAGCTCAATGGCAACTGGATGCCGGTAAAGCTTCCTGAATTGCCCTACGTGAAACCTCGGTTCTCTCTCCATCCATCTTCTCCCAGTGGCACTTTGGCACCGAGCGTTCAAACGCTCCTCGCCAAAGTCTCTATCGCAGCTCCTGACAGTGGAGATGCATCGTTTCAACAAAGTGACGGGAACTCCTTTGTCACTAATGTTGCCATTGGTGGTCATGCAGGAGAGATGACCTTCATTATAAAGGATGAGCATGGGACGACACTCGACGTTGTCTCAGTCAATCCTTCGGAGACACCATCCTTCCTCACTGACTTTTCCTCGGCGGCATTCGTGATCCCAGCTAATAACACGAGAGTGTTGTCTATCTATGGGAACACTCTCGGATTCATAGAAGGAGGCGTAGTACAGCTCTGGTGGGACGATGCCAACCCCCGCAATATCTGCTGGGGGATTGACGGTATCGGCAACTACTGCCATGGAGAAATCGTCTTTCGGAACGGTATCTTCGCTGGCTCCTTGATGATCAAACCCTAAAAATCGGCCCCCATTCGCGTTTCGCGCGGGTGGGGGTTTTTCATTTTCCCAAACTATGCTGTAATGCAGATATGAAACGCTTCTTGTTTCTCATAGTCGTACTCTGCGCAATGACAGCGATCGCTGCGGTTCTTTTTTTCGCGAGTTCGTTCTCATTTTCATCGGCAACCCTCCCGATTGGAGACATACAACCAATCCAAACCCCTGCCCCATCTCCCTCGCCCCCGGCACGCTTCACGCTTTTGTTTGCAGGAGATATTATGCTTGATCGCGGAGTTGAATACAAACTCAAACAGAACGGAGCAGACTGGAAATTTCCTTTCCTGCTTATTGCAGACGAGTTGCGCAAGGCAGACATGGTGTTTGCGAATTTGGAAAGCCAGATTTCAGACAAGGGGTATAACGTGGGGAGCATCTATTCTTTCCGCGCAGACCCTGCTTCTCTTGAGGGGCTTGTGTTTGCCGGAATTGATGTGGTATCGGTTACCAATAATCACAGTTTTGACTACACTAAAGCCGCATTTTCGGACTCTTTACTACGGCTTCAAGCAGCCGATATTGCATACACAGGCGGAGGGCAGAATATCGCGGAGGCGCGAGAGCCAGTGATCAAAGATATCCAAGGCACGCGCATCGGGTTTTTGGCATATTCCTCGTTTGGCGGCGCGAGCTGGCAAGCAACCCAAAACCAGTCCGGAATTCTCTTTATGGACGAAAACAATCTCGACCAACTTCAAATAGATATCCAACGAGCAAAGCAGAAAGCGGATATTCTTGTGGTATCCATTCATGCGGGGAACGAGTACCAAAAATATCCGACTGCTTTCCAGCAAGAATTCGGGCGCAAAGCGATTGATGCGGGGGCTGATTTGGTAATCGGGCACCACCCTCATGTCACCCAACCCCTAGAACAATACAAAAACGGCTGGATCGCGTATAGCTTGGGAAATTTTATCTTCGACCAGGCGTTTTCTGCAGAAACAATGCAGGGAGCAATTCTGCAAGTAACTTTGCTCGACAAACAAATTACACAAGTGGAACTTCGACAAACAAAACTCAACGAGAATTATCAAGTGTATTTCCCATGATCATGGAATGCGGGGCGGCACATTGTTATTTGGAACACGGATATTTTCTTACTAGAAAATTCCTCGTGCTTGCGCCAGTCGCGCGCGCAAGGTTCCAAATAACAATGTGCCGCCCCGCATTCCATTTTATCCCGACAAGAATTCAATAATAAAACAGCCCCGACCTTATGTCGGGGCTGTTTTATCTCTATTTCTATCCCGCGAGCCGCAATTCATCAATATAGTATTCGCCGCCGTTTTTTTGGACGGTAATCAACTCCAATTGTTTTTGCAAGCCATCAGCTCCCACCATGGCCACCTGAAAACGTACACGTCCTTCTTCCATAACACCCAAAAGCTCAATCTCGTAATCCGTAAAATTATCCGTAAGTTTTAATCCTGCTTGGCGCATTTGAACTTCTGCCTGCTCGGTCAAGAAAAGCTTCGCTTTTCCTTCTTTGCCATCAATCCGAAGCGCAAGAAATTCTTTTAGCGCGTTCTCTGCCCGGGCGCGTTCAAGTTCCTGCTGCTGACGTTCAATTTTTTGCTCCACCGCAGGCAAACGTTTTGCCTCCAAGCGCTGATACTGCCAGAACAAAATCAGCTCTCCCGCCACGAGAATCACAATTCCTATTGCCAATGGTTTTACCGCTCCTTTCATAGATTATGGTCTTACAAGCATGAAGGCATACGGATTGCCGCGGAAAATAATATCCGCGTGACCGTAATTTCCAGAACCATCCAATCCCCAGTTGATGTTATTGGCATTGGAACTGTCCAGCCAAAGCTGAATTGCGTCTCCGCTGTATAGGAATTCCATTGTGTCTCCGTAGATATACAATTTTTTCACGGATCCAGACGGCACAACAAAGCTCTTGTTCGCAAAATCAAACATTACCGTAGTCGGAGAAGCGCCAAGATTTGCGGTCGCGGTGTCCAGTATCGTTCCGTTTTCATCTTTAAGTGTTATTGCCTCTGTGTTTCCATCTTCCTGCAGCGCGCTCTGGCTGATTGCAACTGTTAAGCTATTGCCCTCCTCATTCGCGAATGTCACATCAGCCAGTCCATTATTTGTCACGTCAAACACTGCAAGCAGAGTAGAGGGTCCCGGAATCAGCGTTCCATTGGGAGAAGCTGTGTTAATTCCAAATTTCAACACCGAAGAAACGTCTGGGGACGCAACGCTAAAACTGATTGCAAAATCAGAATCATTCGTATTTTGCGCGGAATCGCGGCATCGCACATAGTATGTGTATGTCTTTCCGTCGCTCAAGCCGCGCAAATACCCCTCGTGGCGCGTGCCTTGCGCGTTCACCTGATCCATGGCACCCCCCGCCTTGGGGTCGTAGGCGATTCCTGGTTGTGTCGCGTACAGGCATCGCGCCGTTTCATCCGTTGACAAGGAAAGCGTCACTTCTTTCGTTCCAGAGGACAATGTTCCTGCGGGTTTTCCATCGGAACGAACGGGAGTCGCGGCATCGATAATTGCAAATCCGTTGTCGCTCTGATCAAAAATCTGCTGATTTAAGGTTTCCAGAATTTTGACCCTGTATTCTCCCGGAGCAATCGTTTGACCAAGCGAATCTTTGCCGATCGTCCAATCAAACAATCCGTCGTTCGCCGTCTGAAACGCAAGCGTGTAGCGAGCGATACTCTCTTTCATGAGGTAGATATCCAAGGGACCAACGGACCCAGCTGAATTCCACTTAATTTGATATGACTTGGCTAGTTCCAGCTCTTCGCCTCCGTTGGGAGATGTCAATGCGAGCGATTTGTCGCCCGCAACAAGAAGAATGCTTTGCCCTGTCGCTTTGTTCGCTTCAATCGCGGCGCCAGATCGCGCGCCCGTTCCTCTGACCGTGATATCAACTCTTATAGTGTCGATTTCCGAATCTCCGTCAATGGCCGACGAAGAGACGTCTCCGATCACCCGCACCGCAACCGTTTTCCCGTCTGTCAACCGATATGTAGTTTTCCAGTGATTATTGGTATCCCCCAAGAACGAAGAACCGCCTCCCACTTTCGTATCTCCAATCATCAAGTACACGTTTTTAAGATCATCCATTGCCCGGAACGCGTCTTTGCTCCCGTCAAAATCCACACGAATATCGTCAAGGATAACATCTTCATGGAACGCGGAAACATTCAGCGACGCAAGTGTCGCGCCAGATGAAGGAACCTTCAATTGATCCTCGAGCCGATTCCACCCAAGATCAAACGTTCCTTTCGCGTGCTCTTTCGTAATGTGAAAAACATCGCTTTGATATGTCTGATATGCGTTGCCAACCAACACACTCATAGCAATGCGGAAATCTCCTTCCACGTTCGGCACATAAATGGTTTGCGCGCCGTCATTCGGAGTATTGTATGCGAGATGCCATCCTTCGCCTCCATCGTTTCGCTCAAGCTCAATCACGCTTACATTCGCGGTCGCCGGGATGCCAACGCTCGTCCAGTTGATGGTGTGCACAGACCCCGTTTCCCATATAACCCCCTTTGCCGGCGTTCTAATGGTAATCGAAGGAGATTCGCTTGTCGGCACTGAAGGGACAATGCTGAATGGAGCGTCGCTCTTATCTGATACGACACGCGTTCCAGAATCATTTGAACTTACCATAACTGACATGGAGTTTTTTGTGGCATCAAGCGTTGTTCCAAAATTCCGCGCAAAGGATTCCACGAAATCTGCAGGGATAGACCATGCGTAGTATCCTCGATTTGCTTCAACATCCGCTAATTCATACCCTTTCCCTCCGATAGCATACCCGATATGCACGCTTTTTACTCCGTGGGACATCCACCGAATTTGATGCGTGCGTCCTTCTTCCAGGACTTCCCCTCCGTTCGGCGCAACCACGGTAATTGACTGCTCCATGGGAACAGAGCATGTACCCGAAGGCGCAGAGACGTTCCCCACGACATAATTTGAAATGTATTCTGCGTCTGACGAGGAGATCATTCCGTCTCCATTCACATCCGCCCGCCACTTCTGATCGTCCGTAAACGTGCGGTTACCCGCAACGTATTGAGCAATAAATTGACTGTCCACAATCGTAATCACCCCATCCATGTTTACATCTCCCAATATGCAGGAAGTTATTGTATTTTGCAAAGAAACAATACTAAAATAGTTATCGCTTTCATCAAACACATTCCCGTTCATTGCACTGCTTATTCTGATTCGATAGTCGTTTCCCTCCGAAATCTCCGCGGGAATCGGCCAATAGGTAAGATGCTGGGTAACGTTTCCACTCTGCGATATTTGAGCGTTCACATTTTGAATGCCCATACTCCGCTGAAATACCCCTCCCTTATACAAAGCGAGATTAAATCCGGGAATCTCTTTAACCGAAGACCATCTGATCTCCATCTGGATAGGGGGCCCTGCTTTCCACGTTTCCCCTCCGTTCGGAGAGAGAATTTTGATGCTTGGGCTTGGCAATAGCGTCTGCGAAGCAACAATACTAATGTACCCATCGCTCTCATCGAAAACGCGGGTATTACCTTCGACCATCGTTAATTGAAGCTTGTATGCTCCCGCTTTTATTGCGGAAGGAAGCGTTACTGTCGCTTCATTGAACAGAAAGGCAGGATTCATGCCAACAGATATTCCATCTCCATGCGGGTTCAAAACATTGAGCGCAAAGATATTTGTATTATCCATCAGCACCGCATATATTTCCCGTCCTTTTTCAGGAACCCATCCCGTCCATTGTATGGTATGTTGCTCGCTTAAAGACCAACTTTCCCCTCCGTTCGGAGAGAGAATTTTGATGCGAGAGGTTGAGGGATCGGTAGGTAGTTGAAGTCCTGATCCAAAAATCTGTAGCTTTGCATCACTGTCATCGGCAATGCCCATGTGTGTTACATTCGCGATCCTTCCTGTAACTGAAATCCGATAGTCATCGCCCGAACGCACGTCGGAAGGAACAGTAAATACATATCTCGTTTGAGAAGCTGAAAGTATGTCTCCGGTTTCAGGATTTAGATTTCCCACCGAATATATCCGGAATGGACTCACTGACGTATCCTCAAGATAGAAAGCGAGTCCGGTAATTGGCACATTATTTCTATTTTCCCATGAAACAGTGTAGGTTTTCCCCGCGTAGAGCGTAGGCGCCCCTTCATTGAAGTTTGTCAGCACAAATCCATCCCGTCCTTCGTCAATCAGTGCTGGCATTGTTCCGATAATAGGCGGGGTAGTCCCGATTGGATGAGAAACGCCGCAACCGTACAGCGCGTTCAGTTTTGCCCGCGTGCTCACTCCCACAAAGCCGGTTCCAAATTTCAAGCCATTGGGAGTAAGGATTTCATTTTTGTATCTCTCTTGAAAACCAACCACAGCCGAGGCAATTGCTTCGTTAAATTCAAAAGGCCCGTCCGGATTCGCGGTTGCTCTCATCAGCCCGCTTTCTTTTACAAAGGCCTCGTACAGAGCTTTCACCTCTACCCCTTTATCGCCGAAGCGAAGATTGGAGCTGAATGTGTGGCACCAAGGCGGTGGAGCAACCGTAGAAGTCGGCATTGTTGTATACGTCGGCACCATTGGATAGTTGATGCCAGTTGAACCCGTATTCTGCAACTGTTGCACCTGTACCTGCAATTGATTCAAAATCTTCAAAAGCGACTGGACCTGCACGCTTAATTCTTCTATTGTTGGTGTCGTCTGCGCGTACGCAAACCCTGCCGTGCCCGCAAGCAAACTGATACCCACAAACCCTGCGAGAAACATTTGGATGATTCGTTTCATTTGTTTTATTTATTACGCCTTCTTATTCTACGCTCATTATATAAATACCTGTTTGATCGGAAGCTACCCATTTGCCGTTGACATACTGGCCGATAAAGAATTCCACATCTCCATTGGTAATACTGCTTGGCAGTGTCCACGCAAAGCTTTCTTGATCTTTGGGAACACTTTTAATCTTTACCCAATCTGGCGAGGGATAATATTTGTAGTAAATCGAAACGTTCGCGCCCGGAAGCCGTGCCGTAGTCCATTTGAACGTAATCGTAGAACCAGGCCGCACCGAAGAGCCACCCTTTAAAGGAGCTGTGATCTTCAGCTCCGGCAAAGAAGCAGCTTCTTTTGAAATATTCACCATTCTCTTATCGGACGCAAGCCATTTCCCGTTGGAATAGTACCCTCCCACAAATATCTCAACATCTCCGTTCAATCCCGAAGGAATTGTCCATTCATAGTGATACGGAGTTGCTTGCGCGGGATAATAGGGAACTCCGATCACTCGTTGCCACCCCATTGCTGGATTTGGATCTTTGTAGTAAAAACGCAATGTGGTGTTGGGCAGATTTACCGCACTCCAAGAAAGAGTCATTTTCGAACTCGTAATACTGGCGCCAGCCGCAGGACCCAAGATGGTAATATCCGGAGTTTTGATCATAATAGAGGCGCTGTCATACGCAAGCCACTCTCCGTTATAATATTGTCCCATCCAGATCGTAGCGTCCCCGGAAATAGTAGTCGGAATCGTCCAATCATACTTCCCATTTTTTTTGGGTACGGTTATGATTTTCTTCCATTTATCTCCTGCGCCGTCATTGTAATAAATAGAAACATTCTGCCCGGGAAGATTTTCCGTAAGCCAGACAATCCTAATCTTATCCGAATATGCAAAACTTGCGCCATTTAAGGGCTGATCAATCTCAATATCTGGTTCGGTGGCTGCTTTTGCAATCCCCGACATGTGCGCAACAAGGAGTGCCAGACCGAGACTAAGAAGCATGCCACCCCCCACCACACTCACACATGCTTGGATAATTTGCTTCATAATAGTAATTATTTGCTTTTCTATATCCTACCACAAATATCACCAGCCAGCTATCCCAACCCGCCCAATATAATCGTAATTGAAGTAGCCGCAGTCCATTCGCCAGATACAAGCGCTCTTACCTCAACCGTCACTTCCCCCATTTTTAAGAGAGAATACTCGGGATCAGGCGGCCCAAGCCAAAGCACTCCGTCTGAACTCTCTTTGGTCGTAACCAGCACGCCATTCTGAAAAAACTGATATTGGTATTTCGTAGCTCCAGACAGCGGCTTTGCCGTAAAACTGTACCAGTTAGGATCCCCGTACGAAAGCGTTTGTCCGTCTACAGGAGCCTCGATTATCAAAGGATTTATTATCCCAGAAGCCGTAAGACTTTTTCCTTTCTGAATTTCTCTGTCAAAGTCAGCGTACAAATCCCACCAATTCCGAAGCAATGTTCCATTGCGAGAAATGCCATTTTCATATCCGGGCAAGTTTTGCATCCACCACGCATAGAAACCTGCTTCCGTGCATCCCCACGCAGAACATGTGAAAGTTCTGGAAGCTCCCGATCCATCGGGATGCCAATCCTCGCATTTCGTGGTTACGAAATCTCCATGCGTATAATGGTAATCACGGGTCGCATTGGGCGGGAAATGAGTATTTCCACAAACCCACTGGCCGGGTTCTTCATTGAAGTGTTTCCCCACAAAATTATACCAAAACAATGCATTATCCGCGTAGCCGAACAAATTTTCCAATTGATGCATGTGATCATGCAAAGCGTTCTCGTAACCTCTCGTGTAATTGTAGTTATACATTGTGTAGGTGGAGGCGCATTTGGGCAAATCGTCTGATCTTTCGCTGTTGCTCACGTCGCCATACGTTCGATAGTTCCAATAGGCCTGGATACCAGTTCCCATAGACATATTACTCTCCACGGGCTCGATGTTTCTATAGTGATATCCCCATATCCATACCTCCTTCACGCCGCGGTTATCCACATAGTCGCAGATATTAACGTCCTGCGTTAACATTTTCACATAATCGGGCCGATAGATGCCAGGATTCCAAGGCACTTGAGTTGATGACAGCGGCATTGCTTTAAGAAATTCCTTCGATTCTTGAATCGAAAAATCCAAATAGGGCTTCGCTGCCGAATTTTTATATCCTTTATATTTCGTGCCTTCCTCCATACCCGCGAGCGTAGAGTTCGAGAGGTTTGATACTCTCGATCGCATCGTCGTGATACTCTCATTTGTTCCCGTAATCTCGCCGTCAAGGTTTGAACTTGAAATCTGCAATGGGAAATATTTTAGTTCAAGAATAGGCACTGACACAGGAGTAAAGCCCGCGACTGGCGTAGGACTTGGAGAAGGAATAATCGTGGGAGTAGGACTCGGTTTTGGCGTGGGAGTAGCTGTAGCAATCGGGGTTGGAGTTGGGGTTCCCGTAGGCCAGGGAGTTGCGCTTGGACTCGGCGCAAGCGTTGGCGTCAAAGTAGGTGTCGGAATCGGAGTTGATGTTACTTTCGCACTTACGGTAACTTCTAATTTGGATTCGATTGCTTTCCCTCCTGCAAGACAATCTCGCACAGAAAAATTCACCGTGTACTTTCCCGCCTTATTCCATGCATGTTCCTTCCAAAGCGTAACACCCACTGAATTTCCATAATCTCTGCAATCAAAAACATGCGTGGCGCCATCGTCCCAATTAATATTCCCTCCGAGAGGGTGTCCATCTTTATTCGTAACAATATAGTTCAAATATGCGGCTTCTCCGATAATAACTTTATCTGCATCAGGATACATTTTTACCCTTGTTATCTCTGGCGCCCATGTCGCGAGAGGTGTCGGCGTTGCTGTTGCCACCGGGGTGACAGTGGGAGAAATCAAGATTGGTGTTGGGGTAGGACGTAAAGTCATCGTTGGAATAGGTGTTATCGTAGCAGGAGGAACTTGTCCAGCATATACGGTGAAAGACCGCGAATTACTTCGTCCACGCTCATTCTCCGCATACACTTCGTACGATAAAGGAGGAACCGTAAACAACTCAAAACCGCAAGAAGGTTTGAGATAATAGCATTCAGGATTAATAACACTTGGCACCTGAAAACGCAGTGTTACGCCGTCATCTGAACGTATTCCCGAAAGGACCCCTCTTCCCAAATGGATATGATTGTTTTCTTGAGAGAAACCAAACCCATTGATCGTTACCAACGTTCCCACCGGCCCATAGAGAGGATCCATACCAGTAATCCTGATTGGGCCGTTGTCGCCCCCTCCCGGAGGGCAGCCATACAGTTTATTCAGCATTGACTTGGTTGCTTCTCCCACAAATCCTGTACCTCTTTGAAGTCCAAAAGGAGCTAGAATTTCAGATTGATATTTTTCCTGGAAAGCGATAACCGCAGCTCTTGTGGATTCTCCAAACTCGTTATTTCCTTGTTGTTCTTGATCAGCGATGAAAAACCCTTCTCTCTCAAGCGCGTATTGGATCAACCATGTTTCGATGCCGCGGCCTCCAAAACGCAAATTTGTATAAAACGTATGACACCACAGGAAACCTGATTCCCTGATGGTATCTATATTGCCGGTCGGCGTTGGCGCAAGAGCGGGAGCAGCGCTCGCACTTGACGATGGCGACCCCAACCCAGTCGCCTGCCCTTCTTGCATTGCTTGCAGTTGCTCGTGCAACTGTGCCACTATTGCCAAAAGATTTTGAATTTGAAGCTGTAAGCTTTCCAGCGAAACATCCTGACCTTTTACCGTACTTGGCATGGAACACGCGATACTGACTGCAATAATTCCTGCAAACAATCTTGCCAGAATCTTTTTCATTATATTATTGTAAAACCCTACCGATTGTTAAAAATTACGACTTGTTTGGTTATTTAAAACAGTATACCACCTCCGTCAAAAACAAAAAGCTGTGGGTTACCCCAACAGCTCTTTGACAATCGCGTTTACTTGGTTGCCATCTGCCCTTCCTTTCACTTTTGGCATTGACGCGCTCATGACTTTGCCCATATCTTTGGCGCTTGCCGCGCCAGTTTGCTCGATTGCTTCCTTCACCAGCTTTCGAATTTCTTCTTCTGGTAATTGCTCTGGCAGGTATTTGCGCAAAACAGCCATTTCCTCTTTTTCATTCTGCGCCAGTTCAGGCCTGCCGCCTTTTTCAAATGCTTCCGCCGCCTCGCGCCGCTTTTTTACTTCAGAAGAAATAACCTGCTGGACTTCCTCATCGGTAAGCTGACTTTTTTCATCCAGTTCTTCTGCCGACATATTCTCATTCTGTTTTGCGATGCCGCTTCTCTTTTCGATTTCTTTATTGGCAATCGAAGACAACAGCATGCGCAAAGTACCCATCGTTACCGTATCTTTCTGACGCATGGCATCTTTGAGATTATCCTTCAATTGTTGTTTGAGCATACAAAATGCCAAAAACGCAGCTATTCTTTGCAGATGCGTTTTCGTATTAAATCTTCCCCATTTTCTTGTCGTATTCGTAAATCTTCTTTTTCTCGATCCTTCGCAACGCCGCCTTTTTAAGCTGCTCCCCGCTTTTTGGCTTGATGTAAAACACTCGCCCCTTTGCCGCTTTTAAGATTCCGCTTTCTCTCATGCGCTTGGTAAAGCGCCGAATAACGGACTGATTATTTTCTTTTTCTTGTCTGGTGATATAAATTGCCATAATTTATGCGATGATAATTTCTTGCTGGGCCATGAGATGAAGATGAATATGGCCAATTTCCTGGCCGCCTTCTTTTCCCACATGCATTTGCAGTTTGTACCCTCGCAAGTTGTATTGTTGAGCGACCTTTTTTGCGGTTAGTAAAAGACCTCCCATCAGATTGATATCTTTCTCGCCTGCTTCCATTAACGATTCTATATGCGCTTTCGGGATGACGAGAAAATGCGTAGGAGCTTTTGGCCGGATATCGGGAAATACGAGAAAATTCTCGTCTTCAAAAATGATCTTCGCGGCGATTTCCTTATGCGCGATTTTGCAAAAGATGCAATCCATTTTGTTATCTCTTTAGACGTTTCTTCAACTCATCCACCAAGTTTTCCATTTTCACGGTTTCCTGCTCGCCGGTTTCCATTTTGCGAACCACCACAGCGTTTTCAAGCACTTCTTTTTGTCCCAAGATAATCGTGTACTCGGCTCCTAATTTATCGGCTCGGCCCAATTGAGTTCGGAGGGAATCTCTTCCCAACGACTCTGCCACAGAAATTTTTGCTCTGCGGAATTCCTCAAGGATTTTTAAACTCTTTTTCTTTGGCAAATCACCCAATTGAGCCAGAAACACGCGGGGTTTTGCCTCTTCCATCGCAAGTGTGCCCCGGTCTTTCATAATGGCCATAATGCGCTCCACGCCGGCTGCGGCTCCGGAAGCCGCGATTTCTTTTCCGCCAAGAATTTTAAGTAAATTGTCATACCTTCCTCCTCCCACAAGCGCGCTTCGCTGCACAATTTCTCCTTGCTCATCTACTACTTGAACAGTCCGGTCAGAAAAAATCTCGAACACGGTTTTGGTATAGTAATCCAAGCCGCGCACCAGATAAGGGTCAAGATGATAAGGAAGATCCGCTTCGTCTAAAAACTCCAGCAAGGATTTGAAGTGCGCCTTGCACGAATCGCACAAGTGATCAATAATCTGGGGCGCTTGCGCCTTGATGCGCTGGCATTTTTCTTCTTTACAGTCTAACATGCGCAGAGGATTTTGCCGCATGCGCCTTCGGCAATCCGCGCACAAGGAATTCGCCCTCGGTCGCAAATAATTCGCAAGCAGTTTCTTGTAATATGGGCGGCACTGGCTATCTCCAATGCTGTTTACTTCAATGATCAGATGCGAAAATTTCAATTCTTTAAGAATCGCGTAGAATATCTGGATAATTTCAGCGTCTATGGCCGGAGATTCCTCGCCAAATACCTCAAAATCCACCTGATGGAATTGACGGAATCGTCCTGCTTGAGGATGCTCATAACGGAACAATGGCCCATACGTATACAGTTTCACGGGCTGGGGCATATTCAGCATGCCATGCTGCACATACGCGCGCGCGATTCCCGGGGTAAACTCCGGACGCAACGCCAGCTCGTCTCCGCCCTTGGTCTTTAACGTAAACATCTGCTTTTCTACGATATCAGTCGTTGCTCCCGTACTTTTTTCAAAGAGCGCGGCATCTTCGAGAACAGGTGTTTGAATACGACCAAATCCATAGAATCTGGCGATATCGTTTACAATCTCATAAACTTTTTCGTAATATGCGTAATCTTCCGACAAAATGTCGTGCATGCCCGAAGGCGTTTGGTATTTAATCTTTGCCATATCTTTAATATATTGGTGTCTTAATTGCGCCGAAATCTCCCAGAGGGAACACTCGCAAGAAAACCTTTCCGATAATATTCTCTTTGGGCAAGTCTCCCCATTGGCGGGAATCGGCAGAATGCGCGCGATTGTCGCCCATTACGAAATATTCATTTTCTCCGAGCGTTTCTTTCACCGATCCCGATGTTTGCCGCATTTCCAAATACGATTCTTCCGGATTCATAGTTTTGCCTTCTTTACTTATAAAAATCTTGCCATCTCCTATTTGGACCGTTTCTCCGGGCAAACCGATGATGCGTTTGATATACTTTTGCGATGGCTCGTTCGGATATTTGAATACGATGACGTCTCCACGCTTTGGCTCGTGAAAACGATAGCTTATCTCATCCACAACAAGATAGTCTAAATTGTGAAAATTCGGCTCCATGGAGCTTCCCCGCACCAAAAATGGCTGGAAGACAAAAAGTCGAAGAGCAATCACAAGCGCAAACGCAATAAGCAAGATTTTGCCTACCTCCCAAATAAAGGTAAAGGTATTTTTCATAGCTACGTGTGCATGATACCAAAAAACTCTCTTTTATACAACTCCACCCACAAAACTCTCGATATTCTCTCTTCCATCTCCTGAATTGCCCAAAATCCCCATCAATGCAACAATACGAGATATGGAACAACCTTTTCTTATCGTTGGACTGGGGAATCCAGGGCCAACGTACGAACAAACCCGCCACAACACTGGGTTTCTCGCTCTCGAGCGGATCAAACAACAGTATGAATTACCTCCTTTCAGTCATGAAAAATATTCCAACTCTCTCATGGCAAAAGGCATGATTCACCACACCTCTGTTATTCTCGCCAAGCCCCAAACATTTATGAACAATTCCGGGCTGGCGGTTGCCTCGCTCTGCAAATCCACGGGCATTCCCCTTGAGCGCCTTATTGTAATTCATGACGAAGTTGATCTTCCGCTTGGAAGCATACGCATCGGCAGAGGCCACGGGTCGGCAGGACATCGGGGTGTGGAGTCTCTCATTGCGCATCTTGGTGCCAAAGAATTTACGCGCGTGCGCGTGGGCGTGCAAAAAGATCAAGAAAAGCCGCAAGATACAGAATCCTTTGTGCTATCCAAGTTCTCGAAACAAGAACAAGACCTGTTGGAAAAAGTTTTAGATGTTGTCGCTCAAGGCATCCCGATTCTCTTGGAGCAAAGCCCCGAGCGCGCGTCTGATTTCTGCGCAAAAAAATTGGGCGAGACGTAGCCGTCTCGCCCCTTAAAGCCATCCTAACACACCTCTTTTAGGAGATGGGACACCATAAGCTGATATCCAAATCCCCTCACATTTCCGATTGAAATACCTCCCGTTTTTTCCATCCTTTTATTAGTCCCCGCCACGAGGACTTTCAGACCTCTCGGATCTGAAAAGTCCTCATCCCAGATCAACTTATTCAATTCCTCATAAGAGCAACTCCTTCGTCGATTCCTCCAAAGATATTCCACCAGCTTTTTCTGGCGGGCTGTCAGATCAATCCCCCCTATCCTTGCCTCCAGCGCTGGATCATCTGCCAGAGCAACAATACCACCCAAAGGAAAACGTCCTTCTGCTCTCCTGACAATCGCGTGGATTCTCGCGATTACGCATAGGAAAGATTCGTGCGGCAGAAGACGAGAGCATTGAATATAGTTATCTGCTTTCGCCGAGAACCCGCCATCGCCCAGACAAGCTGCCAGCCGCAAGTTATCTTGATCCGCGGCCACTGATCCCAGCCAGTCCAAACAAATCAAAGGAATTTGAGGGTTTAATCCTTTGATTCTCCGGATATCAGCAAGTCCCTCCTTTAGCTCTGCAGGCATCCAGAAGAGAATAAACCGGTATTGAGGAGTGTCCTTCTGACGCAAAAGATTCAGACACTCCCCCAAGGAAATGTTGCGGAGCAACGCCTCCAGCATGGCTCCGGACCCCATAAACAGCTGAAATCCGTCACGAAGCTGTTCGGGCAAATTGATACCAAGAGCTTCGGCCATACTTCCGCCTCCCAGACGTTGAAATTTTGCTTTATTTTATACAATTTGCTACACTTGTCAAGACATGGGTCAAGACAACCAAAGAACTCCTGCGTTGATTGCTTCCATCACCCCCTATTTCTTGGAAAAGGGGAATGTTTGGTTTCAAGAGAATATGGATAAAGTTATATCCGCGCGAGCCAGCCAGCAGTTTTTTCAAGATAATACGATTTTATTAGAACCTCATTTGCAATTCCGCGTAAGCGATCTCTTGCGAATGCTCGATGAACTTGGATACGAAAAAGTCCTCGAAGTGCGAGACATGGGAGAATTCAGTTCCCGCGGGGGAGTAGTAAACGTATTTCCCATTAATATAAACGCGGCAATCCAGATTGAATTTGTCGGCAATACCATCGAGGCCATAACCCCTCTTCCCATCAAGGTGGAGAATGCGGAACAAGCGCGGAAAATTCTGCAGAAACTCCTCAAATCCCACAAGATTTTTTCTGATCTCAAAGGATTAAAGCCCGGAGATTATCTCGTGCATTTAGACCACGGAGTGGGACGCTTTGGCCGCATGGAAGAAATGCAATTCGGAGAACGAAAGGAAATGTACTATGTGCTGGAATACGCCGCAGAGGATATCTTGTTTGTTCCCCAGCATTTGGAGCGCAAGCTTTCTCGCTATGTTGGTTTTGCCGATCCGCACATTTCGAGATTAAGCTCCGCCGTTTGGCAAAACACCAAACGCAAGATGAAAGAAGACGTAGAAAAGCTCGCCCGCCAATTATTGGAGGTGTATGCGAAACGCACCGTTGCCGCGCGGCCCTCGTATGCGCCAGACCCCGAGATTGAAGAAAAACTTGCGCATTCTTTTCCTTATCAGGAAACTCCAGACCAAAAACAAGCCATTGAAGACATCTATGAAGATTTGTCTCAAACAGAACCTATGGATCGTATCGTCTGCGGAGATGTCGGCTTTGGCAAAACAGAAGTCGCGCTTCGCGCGATCGTGCGCGCGGTAGTCAATGGATATCAAACCGCTTTGTTGGCTCCCACCACGATTTTGGCATATCAGCATTTTCAAACATTTACCGAACGCTTGAAGGACACCCCGCTTCGCATAGCTCTTCTCTCGCGTCTGCAATCGCTAAAAGAACAAAAAACGATTCTCCAAGAACTCGAACGAGGAAGCATTGATATTGTTATTGGCACGCATCGCCTGCTCTCTGCCGATGTAAAATTCAAAAAACTGGGATTGTTGGTTATTGACGACGAACAGCGTTTTGGCGTGAAGCAAAAAGAGAAATTCCGCGAATTTCGGGCTGAATTGGACGTGTTATCTCTTTCTGCCACGCCCATTCCCCGCACGCTGTATATGGCAATGTCTTCTCTGAAAAAGATCAGCGTTATTCAAACTCCGCCCGAAGGCCGTCTGCCGGTAAAAACCAGAATATTCAAGTGGTCAGATGAAATCATCAAGAAAGCGATTACCGAAGAAATCCATCGGGGCGGACAAATATATTATCTTCATAATCGAGTAGGAACAATCGAACGGGTAAAGACATATTTGCAAAAGCTGGTTTCTAAAGCCACCTTCGGAGTGGCGCACGGGCAAATGAATGAAACGCAACTTATTAAGCGTATCGAATCGTTCCGCAAAAAAGATTTTAATGTATTGCTGGCGACAACGATTATTGAAAATGGCATTGATCTGGCGAACGTAAGCACGATTATTGTGGATGATGCCACTCGTCTGGGCTTGGCTCAAACCTATCAGCTCAAAGGACGCGTAGGAAGATCGAGCACCCAATCTTTCGCGTATTTTTTGTATGATGGGCATTTATCAGAAAAAGCGACGCTTCGGCTTCAGGCACTCAAGGAAGCGGAGGAATTGGGTTCTGGCTACCGCATTGCCATGCGAGACCTGGAAATTCGCGGAGCCGGCAATATCCTAGGGAAAGAGCAGGCCGGAACCGTCAACGCCGTCGGGCTCAATCTCTACTGCCAGATGTTAAGCGAAGCGGTGGAGAAAATGAGGCGCACTTCAACGCAAGACACAAACAAAAATTTGTCGGCAGGACAAATGAAACTTATATAAAAACGGGGAGGCGCACGCCTCCCCTTAATAATCCTCCCTCTATCTGATTATTGAATTTGCATTGTGATTGTGCGCCCCGCCGGGAACAATGGCGGCTTGGCGATTCGGGTATTTCCTCTGTGCTTCAGTACAGAGAGGAAAGTAAGCCATATCAGGTGGGAACCTCGTTCTCCTTCGCTCGATCGCTGCCTCCCGAACATCCGCGGCATAATCCTCATTGATCCTTTTGTAATCTGCCGCCGTCATCCTCATACCCCCATCCCGAGACAGGCCAATTATAGTGTCAGCAATAGTGTAGGGGAAAATACCCAAGCGAATTTTTTTGCAACAGAGACATCGCGCCTTCGTAAGAAGTTTCGCCTCGTCAATCCCCACTCGCTTAAAAATTCTTTCTTCTCCATTGCAAACCCCAGAAAAACAGCGGGCTGGAAATTGTCCGGGAGCCAAATACTGTACTTCCTCCATATTCGCACCTCGTGAAATTTTGCTATCTATATTCTTTTTATCAA
>MHTV01000031.1 GCA_001823215.1 Candidatus Wildermuthbacteria bacterium RIFCSPHIGHO2_02_FULL_45_25
TGCCATCCTGATAATTCAGAGCATTCATGCACACAAAAATAAAGAACGCAATAATGATGACTCCCGCAAAAAAAGGAAATGATATAAATTGGAGCCCGAGGAGCGAAACAAGAAGCGCCGAACACAAAGGAACAGCAAGAAGCAGAAAGAATTTCCGATATGGACTCGCTTGAGAGATATGCTTCCATTTGACATCATCCCACCAGCCCAACAAAAACGGGAATGCCATTCCCGCAAGAATAACCGGAAGAATTGCGCTGTATTCAATTCTCAAGAGCACAGCCGCAACAGCAATCAGAATCAACACGCCGAACACAACAAAACCACCGGTTAAGGGAATTGGCGTTTTGTGAATTTTAAGCTCGTCTCCGTCCGCAATATCATAAAACTTCATTTTCTTTGCCAGTCGGAATGAAATAAAAAAACCTCCTATCGAACAAAGAAAACCGAGAAGAAAAATCAAAGCGCTCTGAAAAAGATCAATGGATATCATAGATATAGACGCGAGAAACCTTATTTCCGTGAACTGAAGTATTTCGAAGGAATTGAAAACCGGATTTTTCGTAAAAACGGATCGCATGCGCAAGCTCTTCCCCGACTAAAACCTTAAACGTCGTAATATGTTGCTGTTTCATACCTTCCACAAAGGCAGGGAGCATTTTGCCCGCCACCCCCTTTCCTTGATATTCATGCGCAACCGCAATGGTAAGCAACTCGGCTTCAGATACATGGTGTTCCTTCTTTGGATACAAAAGAACCTCGATAATCCGCCGAATTGTCCCAATATTCCCAAGACGTTTAAGCAATACAAAAAAACCAGAAATCATATAATTACGAAAAAAATACCGATAAAAATCAGAGGCGCTGGACACTCCCGCAACAAATCCTATGACTTTTGTTCCTTCGCACGCCGCCACCACAACGCCTCCAGGGAAAGTCAGAATCGCTTCATAGAGTTGCTGTAAAAAGGCCGTGGGAAGCGTCGAAAGAAACCCTTGGGAAATTTCTTGTTTATGCAATCTGGCAAAGATAACCGCATCCTGTTTTTGTCCCATTCGTATATCCATAACGTATGCTTTCTTATACCATATAAATGTCCTTCAGATAAGATTGACATCTTGAACTATTTTTGTAATATACAGTTAGCAAAATAAATGCCAAAAGGAGGTGGCGAGATGCCATCCTTTCAAGAATTCCTTATCAGCCAAGAAAGCGCGTATCAATCATTCCGAGATAAAAAAGGGCTATTGAACGCAGTACATGGAAGATCAGGGTGTTGCTATTCGATTGGGTGGAATTCTGCTTAGCTGGAAGCACTCTGCGCAGATCGCGCAGCAAGCAAGTGAAGCTTCTCGCCGCATCAGGGATTGCGCCCAATCCATCCGATATGCTCCTCAAGCTATCCATACCGCAATCTCTGATACCACACCGGACAAGATATACAAATAAGCGGAGATGATCCCGCGCAGAGAGAAACCCTAGATAGGATCGCTCAAAGCGTTGCGGAAGCTCTCATGATTCCGCGAAGACTTCCCCTAACTGTTCACTACCCTGAATGGCTTTTTAATTCCGCCGCGGTTGTTGCGGCCGGTATCCCAACACAATCCGTTTTTGATCTCACCCAGAAGATCATTCGTTGCGCCAAAGAAAGAGGGATCGAACTTCGCTCGCCATGGGGATCTCATATCACCGTAAGCAGATTCACCGGACCCATGCCACCTTCTCAAATCGCGATGCTGGTCAACACAATTGAAACTCTACCTCCCCTTGGCCAGAGCAAACTTCAAAGTATCCAGATTGGATATTTCCTCATCACCCGCCAAACGTTCGAACACACGGTCTATGCGGAATTTCAACTGTAATACCGTCAAATCCGCACACAATAGCCAGCTTCCAAGCTGGCTATATATTTTTTCCTCGCAGCGAAAGAAACTGTGTATATGTTTTCTCCAATCTTCCAAATGTAATTTCTTTCGAAAACTCTCTTCTCACTTTTTCTCTTCCTGCTTTTCC
This sequence comes from Candidatus Wildermuthbacteria bacterium RIFCSPHIGHO2_02_FULL_45_25, assembly GCA_001823215.1. Lineage (GTDB taxonomy): Bacteria > Patescibacteriota > Minisyncoccia > Minisyncoccales > UBA10102 > O2-12-FULL-45-9. Next base: position 2,014 of record MHTV01000031.1, read on the forward strand.
CATTTGCGCTTGTTTTGCCTTATCGCAAAGAAGATTCACAATAGCTTTGGCGAGCCGTTCAGGATTGCGAACCGGAACCAAAAAACCTGTTTTCCCGTCTTCCACCGATTCGCGGCATCCTCGAATATCCGTAGCGACAACCGGCCTCTCCATTGCAGACGCTTCCAATACCGAAAGCCCAAGACCTTCCCGATACGAAGGCAACACAAATACATCCATGAGAGCGTACATTGCTTCGACATCAATGCGTTCACCCGCAAACACCACATTATCTTCAATACCATATTCTTTTACAACATCTTTTGAGAATCCATCTCCTTTCTCTGGCTCCGCGGGCCCCACAACCAAAAGAACCGCATGAGGCATTTCCCTGATAATCAATTGCATCGCGGAGAACAAATCACGAAATCCTTTTTCCCAGACTAATCGCGCGACAATACCAACAACGGGTGAGGATAAGGGAATCCTCAATCCATTACGCAAGGATTCAAGAAAATGTCCGTCATATCTGTCCGGGTTGAATTGATCTAAATCAATGTCAGCTCCGATATATCCAATTTTTGCGGCGGGATAAATGCCTGTTTTCTGCACGGTTTCCATATCTTCCCTGTTCACGAAAAATGCTTTGTGCACTAATAAAGAAATAATTTTCTCCATCGCGCCAAAAGCAAGTTTGCGTCTCCATGAAGAATCTTTCGTAAAAAAAAGTCCATGCACCGTATACATGCGAATAGGCACTCTCGCCAAGGCAGCCGCTATCTGCCCCAGAAAACTCGCCTTTGGGGTATGCGTATGAACAATCGCAAAATCATTTTTTCTAAAAAACCAAAACAATTTCCAAAGTGAATATACATCGATAAAAGGAGTGTAGAGCTTCCGCGTAATCTTGATAGGAGCAAAATGAATTCCAGCTTTTTGCAAATCTGCTGTCCATTTCCCGGGAGAAGACACGGCCCAAACCTCAAATCCGATCTGCCGCAAAAATTTCATCTGCTCCAACAGAATAAACCGCAAGGTGATATCTGCGGCAGCCACATAGCAAATCTTAACTGATTTTACGAATTTCATGCTCCTATATGAAGTTTGAAGATAGGTATCACCATTTTATAATCTACAAGTCAAACGTACTTTCCCTTATCATCTTCGAGAGATTTTCCAATAAGAGAGATTCTGAAGTAAACGACTACGCAACAAGTAAACAATGGGAAGCGAAAGGACATAAGCCCCAAGACCGATTAGAAACCCTTTCCAGAAATGGGGATAATCTTTTTGATATTTTCTACGCAGATTCAAGTTTAATCGCGCGTTTGCCTGTACATTAAAATTGGAACGGTTTTGGTTTGATTGCAAATAGGTAACTACGTATTCTTGTAAATTGTATAATTTCCCGATTTTACCAAATCTCATCCATAAATCCCAATCTTCAGAAAAATCGAGATTCTCGTCATACCCCCCTGCATTCTTCCATGCATTTTTCCGAAACAATACGCTTGTGTGCGCAAAAGGGTTATTCAACAAAATCACTTTCCTAATTTGCTCATCAGTCTCTGGAAACAAATATCGCATTCTTTCATTTCCCTTTTCATCAATACGAATTTGCCCTGCTCCTACCAATATATATTCGGGATGCGTTTCTAGAAATTTGACCTGCTTCTCGAGTTTTCGGGCATCAGACCAAAAGTCGTCATCATCTAGTCTTGCGATATACAAACCTTTTGCTTGTTGAATCCCCCTATTAAGGGAACGGGCTAACCCAAGTTGTTTTTCATTTTTGATTTCAGTGATTCGTCCGTCTGTTTTTGCATATTGCGCGATAATCTCAGAGGTTTCATCGGATGAAGCATCATTAATAATGAGAAGTTCAATATCCTTATAATTTTGAAAAAGCGCGCTTTCAATAGCTTTTCTTAGAAAATTCGGCCTCTTATGTGTTGGCAATACAATTGAAACAATACCGATCATATTATTACAGATTTTTTCTCGTACTTTTCTTCAACCATTGCAAAAACTCGTTCTGCCACTTTTGGATGGCTATATTGCTCCCTCATAAACTCTGTACCTCTTTTTTGGATTTCCTCCAATTTACCTTCATTTTCCAGATAATATACTGCCTTCTCTTTAAAATCCTCCAGATCAAATTCTTTGTGTTTTACGCAGTTTATTCCATCCTCAAATCCATAATCAGAAAAACAGGGATGAGTTGAACAGATCATTACTGCTCCCGCAGATGGCCCTTCAAATGTTTTCCCCGCGGGGAAATAGAGGAGGCTCTCACAACTTACGAACATTTTGTATTCATTAAACTTCTGCACCAAGTCATACCCAAAATCTTTTGTCTGGGGATAATGAGGGAGTTTGCTATCCATAAAATCCAGAAAATTTTGTTCTTGTTCCACAAGCATTCTCCTGAATTTATGCATAAATTTCTCGCTCCGCGCAAGATAAAAATCATTTAGCTCCTGAAAGTCTGGAACAGTGTGCACAGGATCACTAAACGAGTTTACTGCCCCCAACGCAATCACTTTATCTTTTCTTTGCTCAAAGGGGACATTCATCTGAAAACGCTCCGCAAAGCCAAAGGGTATAGGAATGACCTTTCCTTTATATCTGGGATATTTCTTCTGAAAAAAAGGACAATACAGGTCATGACGCGCGTACCCAAAGACAAAATTCACTCCCGTATCTTGTAAGGATTGGTTGCTCTCTGTCGGAAAATTCGTATAGTCCATTAAATGATAGATTTTCAATCCAGAAAAATCCTTGATAGGTTTGCTGTCTTGGCGATATGGATGACCATTAAAACATACCAATACATCTGCATACGAGTTTAGCTCTTTTACTGAAAAAAGCAGTTTGAAATGTAAAGGATTCAAATGATGATGATGCATGAAATAAAAGAAACGCGGCAGATAGCGCATATCTGAAATATAAAAGGCTGGCTTATATGCCTTGATAAATTCCAAAATCCAGCCGTGCAAACCGGAAGCTCCACTAAACATTGGATTGTGAAGAGCTATGTTCATTTGATTGCGGTAAAAAATATCCAATAAGGATGAGTATCGCCAGGCCCTGTTGGTCGAATCCAATATTCAAAATTTTGAAAACCTATTTTTTCTATATCTTTTTTGAGCTGTTCTATCCGTTCAATACGAACATCACATCCTCGATTCGTAGTAAACGCTTCATAATTATTGGCCTCATACGAGACGCTATCTGGAGCATCTTTTCCATAGCCCATTTGTAAAGAAATCCTTCCTCCTTTTTTTACTATCCGATAAAATTCTTTTAGTAGATTGAATCTGATCTCGTATACGCAGATATGCTGGAGAGTAATAGTAGACATCACAAAATCATACGATTTATCCAACATCTCCCTCAAGTCAACTCCATTGTTGACATATAGGTTGGCATGCGCGATACCATGAGCAGAAAGATTCTCTCTGGCATGTTTGATATTTTCCTCACTAATATCAACTCCATCCAATCGTTTAAATCTTTTAGAATACTGAATGATATTTCGTCCAGGCCCGCACCCAAAATCAAGAGCTATTTTTCCTTTATAGTTCTCATCCACATATTTCATCAAAAATTCATTGTAGTCGGGCCAAACATTATGCGCCTCATAAGAGCCCACCACTCTATCTTGGACACTATCTTTTTGATAATGCGATCTGACAGCATGATAGTTATAAAACGTTTTTTGCATGTATACGTATTTTTCCTTTCCTGCTAAAAAAAGCCATTTCAAAATTCCCCATTTTGCAATGCGTATAAAAATAAGAAAGATACATATCTGGCGCAATGACATATAAAACTTATTTTTATAGCACCCTCTCCTTATCCTTCTCGCAAGTTCACGCCCGAACAGCTCAAAGAGAGTAATAAAAGACAACATAAAAAAGATCGTCTTCCCATCCTCTTTTTTGATTTGCTCTTTCATGGAAGTCGCAAGTTTTTCATCCATCTTTTTAAGTTTCTCTACAGCATAATACTTGATATACAAATTCTCAACCTGTGCCAAATCGCTGTTGCGATATTTTTGATAATACTTTCTTTTGGCTACTTCAAATATCCCTATCTTTTGAGGAATATAGAGAGAAGGAGCAGAAGCTGCGACATCAATAAAAAACAAAACGTCTGCGGCCCATTCAAACCCTTCTTTAAATCTCGCCCCCTTCATAGAACTCTTTGCGATCATGCAAGAGAAAGGAGCCCCCACCCAATTGCCTTCTTTGCAAAATCGTTCCATGGCTTGCGGTGGCATAAAATTCATTTGCGTTGGAAAAGATATTTTGGCAATCGTAGATTTTTCCTCGTGAACCGCATATCCAGCCGCAACCAACCCGATATTCGCATTATCATCAACCCCTTTCATAAGAACCTCAAGGGCATTTTTCTCCAAAAGATCTCCCGAAAAAACAAACTTTATATATGTGTGCTGTGTTTTCTCAAACCATTCCAAGCATCTGTTCCAGTTTCCAATTCGGCCAAGATTTTTTTCGTTTTGCACTGCGTATGCTTGATTGGGATATTTTTGCGTAAACGTACTCGCGATCTCCCATGTTTCATCAGTAGATTTGTTGTCTAGGATCAGCAGATCAAAATTTTGGTATGTCTGATTACTGACACTTTCCAATGTTTTACCAAGTTCCTCTTTGACGTTCCACACCGGAACGCACACCAAAACTTTATGGGAAGATTGTTCCACCTTCATAGCCGTGCGCGATATGCTTTAAACGATTCCACATCGTCAGGAGTTCCAAGCCCGTGCATTTGGCTTTCTTGAATTTCATAGATGCCGATTTTTGCTCCTTTTGCGATTGCGTAGTTATACGCGGGAGCAACGTAAAACTCATTATTCGCTCTTTCATTGTACGCAATCATCAGAGCCGCGGCTGTTACAAAATCCTTTCCTTTTGCAAAATAGTAAAATCCCACGTTCGCATGCGTGCTAATTGGATTTTTCTCTCGCTCTTCGGTTACGAAACCGTTCTCATCTACCTTGCTGTAACTCCACTTGGGATGCGTTGCATGAAACGTCATCAAAGACCCATCCAGATTCCGAGAAGCCGCATCAGAGATAAAATCAGACATTGGCACATCCACTGTTTGATCGCACGCTCCCAAAAGCAAGGGCTCCTCATTATTGATAAGATGAGCGGCAATCAGTGTTGTGCAGACCATTCCTTCGGTAAGATGATCGATCGTAAGAAGCGTAATCGGATACTTTTTCTTTAGATTCTCCATCAAAGATTCATACCCCGGAAGATGAGAAGCTCTCGCAATAAGAATAAATCTGCTGTCTGGAGCGACAAGACTTTCGAGCGACCACTCCAGCATAGTTTTTCCCTCCACTTCAATAAACGGTTTGGGAGTCGTATATCCCGCTTCTTTAAAGCGCTTCCCTTCGCCCGCCATTGGTAAAACGATATTAAGCATATTTTGGATATTCTTTCAGAAAGACCTGGAGGTCTTCGGGAGTTCCCAAGCTCCAAACTTTTTTTACGGGGAAAGCCCTGACCTTGGGCTTTTCTTTTAATAATTCATTATACACGGGACATACATAAAATTCTCCTTTCGTGCGAATATCCAAAGTAATCATTTGCCGGGCTGAACGCACAAAGTCATATCCGTGCTGGAAATAATACACGCCAGCAGTCGCATGATCTGAAATAGGAATTTTCTCTGCTACTTCTTTTATAAAACCATCTTCGCCAAGTTTTACAAAACTCCATTTGGGATGCGTAGCCCGGAACGTTACAATGCCTCCGTGGCATTCATCAGCCGACATGGCGTAAAAAAACTCGTTGCTATTCCATTCAATCATTTGATCTGAATTCACGATTACAACCGGTTTTTCGTCATCAAAGAGATGCGCCGCTTTCAGAACCGTCATCGCTGCTCCTTCAGTAGGTTCATTCAATGAAATAATTTCGCATCCCGGAGCTATTAATCGCAAAAGATGCGTTAAGCTATACTGTTCCAAGTGTTCTTTTCGGACGATAAACACAAACTTCCCCTGCACATTGATATTTTCCACTACCCACTGAATCATAGGTTTGCCATGAATATCAATAAGCGGCTTGGGGAAGGTATACCCCATGCGCTGAAAACTTTTCCCCTCTCCTGCCATAGGAATCACAATGCGCAAGTCTTTTCCCTGCCACTTGGGAATAAAGCGCGAAGTATATTCTTTGGCGTTCGAGTCCTCGATAGCTTCTTTAATTTTTCCGTATGTTACATCGCTCGTATTTGCCACACCGCATAAAAACGCTCCTGCAGAATGCGCGGCTTGCCTTCCATGATGAGAATCCTCGACTGCCAGACATTCGCGGGGTCCCACGCCAAGTTCAACCATCGCCCGTAAAAACATTTCCGGATGCGGCTTTGAAATTTTCACATCCTGATTGGAAAGCACCACATCAATAAATTCCCTCAATCCTTTTTGCTTGAGCATCAATTCCACTGTCTCTCGCACGGAGTTTGAACATACTGCCAACCGATATCCTTCTTCCCGAAGTTTTTTCAGCAGGCCTTGAAAATTTTCGTCCGCAGTAAACTCATTCTGAATAATCTCTCTTGTCTGACGTTGTTTTTCATTCCATATCTCGTCATACAAATCCAGGGCAAGTCCCTTGTGCTGGGAAAGAAGTTCGAGCTTTTTTCGAGTAGGCAAGCCGTCGTATGTTGATAAGTGTTCGTCTCTGGTAATCGTATAACCAAACTTCGCCAGTGCACGATTCATGGCTTCATAATGGAGTTCTCTCGTTTCTACCAGCACGCCGTCCAAGTCAAATAAGATAGCTTTAATCATAGGGAAATTCCTCTTCAGGCAGTTTTACTGTAGCTTAAAATCGGCCTCCTGGCAATCCTCGGAAAATTAAAGGGGCAACGCGAAGCGTTGCCCCTTCTGATTTCCAGCTAGACAATGTTCTAGCGGAAACTTGCATATTCGATCGGGATCCTTCCTAGTTTTCCCTAGAGAACGGACCCCTTTCCTTGGAGACTTGCTGCCATTCGTCGTGCCCCAGCAGAAGAGATCCTGACCCTTTTGCCAAAGTAGAGGAAAAGTTGCATTGCAAGTTCCACATCTTCACCTGCATAGCAATCTCCCTCAACAATCGTATTTTGAAGATATAGCTCACCCTCCTCCTTCCAAGTGAGATCTGCACAAGAGAGATTTCCTCCGATGAGCAGATTTTCTAAGCCGATACCCCCCCCTACGGTAGCATAGTCTATCTGAAGATTTCCGAGGATTTTGCTTTCCTCAAAGTCGAATCCTGCGAACAACGTGGAGTTCGCAAGGATCACATCTTCTCCCACTATACAGTTTTGAATTCGCGATGCGAATATGTTAGGTCTCCCTAGTTCAGCGCCCGATAAATCGACACCTTTCTCAATTTGTACACGAAAGAGGTTAAGACCGTCTTCCAGCGCACTATTAGCTAGAAAAAGGTGACCTTTGATTGTACTATCAGACAGTGAAAAGCGCCTCGGTAGTTTCATGCCAGAGAGAGTAACATCTCCCGTGATAACCAAGGGAGTTCTCCAGTCATCTTTTCCCCCGAGGACTTTGGATTGGAATTCTTCTGGAGATATCTCTCGCTGTTTGGACCTTTTAAGCCACATAATACTCCTCCTGTGCGGTTCTTGCGCAATGAATGGAACGGATTCTAGAACAATGTTTGCATAATTTATCTTATCTGTCAAAAACGTACCCCCCGTTCAAAAAGAAAAAGGGGCGAGCTGTGCTCGCCCCTCTTGATTTGTCCGTTCAGCTTTTTAGACTGGTAGCTGGAACCCTTGGTATCGGAACCCTTTGTATCCAAGGTAATAGTATTGGAGAATCTCGAGGATGCTATCGTGATCCTCGCCACTGCTCGCAATCACGACTTGATCGCCCTCTTGCGGCCGCTTGCCATGAATATTCGTAATGGTGCCGCCCGCCTCTTCGATGAGAAGAACTCCCGGGGCAATATCCTGCCACCCGCCAACGGCGTCCACGATCGCAATATGCGCCCGGCCCTGGGCTACAAGCGCCCAATGCAGAATACTGCTTCCGAAACTTCTCATGTTCATGGCAATCTCGTTGCTCACCCCCATCGCTGTAACAAAGAGACCTTTCCGAGCCGCGGTCTGGAAATTGAGCAGGGAATCCACCAGAACAAACCGCCGGTTGAAGGGAACGCCTTTTCGGACAGAAATCCTCTGGGCCCGTAGAGTATCGTCTCCGAACAGCGTGGTTTCCCACGCGCCTTTGCCTTTTTCGGCAAAGATGAGCGAGTTCTCGAACGGGTTGCCCACCGCGGCAACAATGATTTCGCCATGCTTCTCCACCGCCAAGCCAACCACGGAGTTCGGCAAACCAGCCATGACGTTGCTTGTACCGTCCAGCTCATCGAGCACCCAACGGCGTTCAGGATTGCCGGCGATTTGCTGTTCTTCTCCCATGATTTCGTCGTCGGGGAAGTCTCTGCGGATAATGGGGTGCATCGCATCCCCTACCTGATAATCAATGATAGAAACCGGCGTGTCCCCGTCTTTCTTTTTATAAGCAATTTGGAGCTTGTCAGTAGGAAGATTGAACAATCCGCCCAGAACGCCTGCCCCTGCCTTGACAGCTGCCAAAGCAACCAGAAGTTCTTTGGATGGATCTGCAATACCCACGACTATCACCTCGCTGTAAATTTCCTTGGCTACTGCTCTTAAACACCAAAATCTTCTCTGTGTCAATGAAAACCGCCACGCTGAACGTGGCGGCAAAGTTTGTATGGTTTCACAATAACTGCTGAAATTCGCGGGGATACGCGGTACACACTCCTTCAATACCCCACGCAATAAAGTTCTTCCAGTCCTGCTGGTATCCGTCTTTGGCGTGAGGATGTCCGTGATCAGCATGCAATTCAGGAGAAATTGCGTAGATGCGTTTGCCAACCAGGTTCGATACGCACCCGCCAAATACCCCGTCCAAGTCAAATAAGATAGCTTTAATCATAGGGAAATTCCTCTTCAGGCAGTTTTACTGTAGCTTAAAATCGGCCTCCTGGCAATAAAAGAAGACGGGGGCAGTGCTCGACAGACATACCGACCTTAGCCCTCATTTTTTACCATACCATCAAGACTACATTACCCGAATAGGTTTTATTGACAAAGGATATTAACTCTAGTAGAAAGGAACTAGTTCTACGACCCAAAGGAGGGGCTGCTATGAAAATTGGTACGTTGGTGCTTATTCTTAATCCCGACGATTTAATGCTGATCTATTCATACCCGAATGAGAAATGCAAACATCCTCCAGAGTATGGCATTGTAAGGGGGGTGATATCTCTTCCAGGAACCTTTGAGTGGTATCGCTACACGGTAGAGCATGGCGGGGTTACTCAAATAATTCCTGCCAATAGGCTCGTGACTTTAATTCACCTACCAGAGGGAGATGTCTTACTTACTCCCGAGGAGGCTGTTTCCAAATGGGCTCCTGAAATAATAAAACGGCTAGTTTTATACAGTAGGGAGCTAGAAGCACTAATCTAATGAAGGCAAAGATCATGTCTTAAAGGAGCAAATTCAAAAGGGCTGGAAAATCATCCAGCCCTTTTTACTTGAGCGTGAGCTCAAAAAACTAGAGAAGTTGTCAGAATTCCCTTTGGATACGCGGTACACACTCCTTCAATACCCCACGCAATAAAGTTCTTCCAGTCCTGCTGGTATCCGTCTTTGGCGTGAGGATGTCCGTGGTCTGTATGCAATTCCGGAGAGATGGCATAGATGCGTTTGCCGGCGCTATGGATACGCTCTGCAATCTCTTTGGTATACATGCTCCCCGGAATTTTCCATTCATCCCACCATACCACGTCAAACAGCTGAAGATTTTCCATTGCCTGTTCTAACGTGTAAATGGTTGGAGAATAGTTTTCTTCACCTACGGAAATCGCAAGTTCAATCTTGGGATCCGCGTTGCGAATGAGTTGGCAGCTCTCCAGCGTGAGATCAAATAACAGCGCTTTGTCGTGCAGTTGGTATGTTTTGAATGTTTCCAATAAAATTGCCAACTGCTGTTCGCCTTGTTCGTCTGCTTTCACGTGGATGGCGGCTTTCTGGCCCGGCTTGAAATTCACCATGACTTGCTCAACAACATCAAGGAATCTTGGGATTTTATACCCAGGTTCCTTCACGTCCAATTGCTGAAGCTGGTCAACCGTGCTTTCTCGAACCACAAGTTTTGTACCCGTTATATGCTCGGTATCCGGGTTGTGCAGGCAAATCAACTGACCGTCCTTGGTAAGCCGAACATCCAGCTCAATGCCGAATCCCAAGTCAGCCGCGGCCTTGAACGCTTCCAATGTGTTTTCCGGACGAACGAGCTTTAACCCTCGGTGAGCGAATATATACATAGTATCCTCCTTAAAAGTTTCTTATCTTCTTGTAGCACAGCACCTCGCTCATTTCAAATCTTTTACGATATCCACTACTTCCTGTATGGTCGCTTCTTTTCTTCTTTTGATCGCGTCTTGCATATCCTCCAGTTGCTCTTTGGAAAAAACCGACCCATACGAAACATCCATGCCAACATTCTCAAACAATTTGTTCCGTTGCGCGGTTTTGCCAGAATCCTTTCTCATATATTCAAACGGGGTTTTAAATATGGTACATGCAATTGCTGTATGAATCCTTGTAGTCGAGACAAATGCCGCATTTGCATACATGTTGCAAAATTCCGTCCAGCTTCCCAAGAACACAAAATCCTTTTCTGTATGCAAGGTAGAGGTATTTTCCGTAAGATATACGTTGGGAAAACGTTTCTCCAATTCTTTCCGTTTCTTTCCAATCCGCATTTTATTTCTCCATGTAACATCCATATTCACAACTCCATATTCCCCGCGGGCAAGAGGAGGTAAATAGGAATCTTTCAAAAAGAAGGCCATATCCAGCGCATTCAGTTTCTTGGTAGTACGCATAGCTTCATACGTTTCTTTGTCTCGGCACCACACCAAGCTGTAGTTGGAAAATACCTTGCCGGCAAGTGTTCGTTCCTCTTCGTTGTAATGATACGTCCCCACTCCAAGCATTATCTTGGGAGGTTTCAAAGCATTGATGCTGTCCAGGATGTTCTTCATATACGCGTTAAGGATTGACCCGCCCGAAACAAAAATCATATCCACCACATTCAGCCACTCGATTGTTTCCGGAGTATTCCAATTTATTGTCTGTTTTCTTCCAATAGGAAGCGCGGTCTGCCAAAACTCTATCTCATACAGTTGATACACAGAAATTCCAAGATCGCGCAAAATTCTCTGAATAACATATTTTGCACCGATGTTAATAAACTCGTTACCGATATTTAAAGTGCCTGGCGCTTTGAGATGAACAATTTTTTTCATGAGAATTGAACCATCTGTTTCTTCCACCCTATCAAAATAATACCGCAATAGACAAGCAAAGCAAGCAAGCCAACCGCAAAAGGATGCAATCCATTTGCCAACCCTAAAAGGATTCCACCCGCCATTCCAGCTCCAGCTGTCAGCAAAAAAAGAACAAGCCGAAGCATTCCCGAATGCCAAAGCACATGATCAAATAATCCCAAACGCAATGACAAAAATGCTTGCAAGCCAAGCAAGAGAGCATACGCGAACACCGTGGATGCAGCCGCTCCCATCATGCCAAAGCGCGGGATCAACAATATATTTAAGGATACATTTGCCAAGGCCGCCGCGCCCGCGGCCAGAGTATATAAATGCTCTTTTCGCGCAATAAGAAAAGCCATGCTAAAGATATTCGCGAGAAACGCGAGAACTACCATGATAAAAAGCAACTGCAACACGGGAGCTCCGGCTTGATAATCTTCTCCATAAAAAAGTCCCGTTAGAGGAGAAGCAAGAATGACACCGCCCACGCCGATAGGAACTACGCAGAGCAGAATAATGGGCCAACAAAAGCGCAGAATATGCTGAAAGCTCTCTCTTGATTGAGAAAATGCTTTTCCTAACGCCGGATAAAATCCCATAGAAAGAAAGGTAAGCACAAGCATGGGGATGCCTGCAATCCGATATGCGGCGCCATATACGCCCGCAACATGTTCTCCTTTCCATATTCCAAGCATTACAGTGTCGGTATGAATATACACGCCTGCAAACGCCATTGCAGCTCCCGCGGAAAGCGAGGGAACAAGAAATTTTTTCAAGACCTCCCTCCGCCAAACTAATTTGAAAGGATGCACGCGCAAGAAAAACCAAACAAGAATCCCCATGCTTGTGATCACGCTCGAGATGGCGGAAATTTGAGCAAAAAATAAAACCTCCCTGCCAAGCGCAAGCGCGAAAAATCCCGCGATTCCAATCAGAATCGCCTGCCCAATTCGTAACATCGCCTCAAAATGCATTACCTGGCGAGCGCGCAAAAGCGTAAAAACGCTTTTGGGAAATTCGCGAGCCAGCGAAAACACACCAAAAACCCAGCATAGCATGCGAGTTTCCCCATCATCTATAAAAACCGCAGATCCCATTATAATCACGAGAAAAGCAATCAGGAAAAATACGAGCCGCAGCGTAAAGAATGAAGAGAAATCTTCTTCGTTCCCGGAATCTTTAGAGAATTCCCGTATGCCAATATGAGTCAAGCCAAAGTCAGCCACAATCGTGATAAGAGAAACAAAGGAAAACGCAATCGCCAATTTCCCAAAATCAGCCGGGCTAAAAATTCGAGCCGCCCAAATAAGCAAGAGAAGCCAAAGCCCTCTCGAAACCGCTTCGCTCGCTCCCAGCCAAAATGTATTCTGCAAGACGAGAAAGCGAATCCCCTTATTGTCCGCGTGAAGATAGTTCCGCACGCTCATACATTTAAGTTTTTCTCAAACCAAGATAACGTGGAACGCATTCCCTCCATCAGTTCAGTTCGCGGCATCCAGCCAAATCTTTGTTGCGCAAGTTTGTTGTCCAAACAGCTCCGCAATGCTTCTCCTAAGCGCGCGGGATGATATTCCACATCGAAGGATTTGCCGGCAATTTCTCTTAATTTTTCAATCACGTCGTTCACGGAAGTTTCTTTTTGAGTGCCGATATGCAACGTCCCCGAATAATCGCTTTCCAGTGCCCTCAAAAAAGCATCTGCGACATCATCAACAAAAATGAAATCCCGCGTCTGCTTGCCCGTTCCATATACGGTCAATGGTTTTTGAGATAGAATACTGCGGATGAAAATCGCTATCACTCCCGCTTCCCCTTGGGCATTTTGGCGAGGCCCGTACACATTTGCCAAACGCAGCGCGATAAAAGGCAAAGAATACACACGGTAATAAAATCCAAGGTACGCTTCTACGGTATATTTGGCAATACCATAGGGAGACAAAGGGTTTACCTTGGAAGATTCTAATGAGGGAATCTCGCTTCCATCGCCATACATCGCTCCTCCCGTGGAAGCAAAGATACATTTCTTGACACCCGCCTTCCGACTTTGTTCAAGCGCATGAAGAGAACCTAAGATGTTTGTCCGGGCATCATTCAGAGGATTCTCCACCGATTTTCGAACATTGATTTGAGCCGCCAAATGAAACACCGCCTCCGGTTGTTCTTTTTGAAATATCTCCCCCAAACGCTCATCCGCTATATCCATCTCATAGAATTTCGCTTGGGAATTTATATATTCTTTTTTGCCAGTTGAAAGATTATCAATAACACAGACCGAATACCCCCGCTCAACAAGTTTATCTACGAGGCAAGATCCGATAAATCCTGCCCCCCCAGTTACGAGTATTTTCATATAATTGAGTTAAAGAAATCTTAGCAAAGGGAAAAGCAAGTAATGTGAGCAACACAAGAAACGCCGGCATGCGAATCCTCATATATACTCCAAAGTTACTCGCAAGCAAGAGCGCAAGCATACTAAATAATCCTACGTCGAAAAGAATAACGGGCAGGAATACTCTCCATCTTCGACGTTCGCGGATTGTTCCCCAAACGATAAAGAAAAATATGACGCACCACGGTATTGTCTCAAGGAGAGCAAGGTATTGTCTAGCATATCTCATATGCCAAGGGAAAGGACCCAAAGAAACAAAACTAAACGACAAAAGGTAGTTGAGTATGAAACTTACGGCAGTATCGCCAGTTTCAACAATAACAGTAGACCCTGGGCCTCCCCCCTTTCTAGGGGGAGAAACGATTGAAGGAGAAGAAGGTTCGACGGATGGTTCCTCGGTTTTGATGAGAACAGGAGACTCTGGTTCCTTTGGAGATATAGGAGACACAGGAGATACAGGAGATGGATCGGAAGATTCGTCATTTTTGTCTGGTTCTAATATTTGCCGTGTATAAACATGCTCTCGGTAAAGCTCTATTTTTTCGGGATTGGTATATTGAAGAATGACACCTGACGCATAATATCCATATCCAAACATCTGTGGTATAAATCCAATCGGAATAAGCACAAAGATACCATAACGAATCTTCTTTCTCCAATCAATTCCCATAAGAAATGGCCATGATAAACTAAATGTCCATAAAAGAGCGACTGCCATATAGAATCTAAATTGTAACGCAGGCAATAAAACAAAAACAAAAAGAATTATATATTTCCAAGAAAATCTTTGGACAATTTTTATCATACAAAGTAATCCCAATAGAATAACAGGAACTACAACAGTATCTTTTAAAAGCAAACTTCCAAAATATAACAAGCTTGGGTATAATGCCGCTGCCATCCCTGCGAAAAATGAACCCTTTGGGGAACCACTTATTTGTAACGCAATGAGATACACTAATATGACTGAAATCGCAGAGAACCAAGCACTCATCATCATCCCAACGATTCTTTCTGGTGTAGTAATAGCGTAGAGGACTCCTAAAATGACAGGATAGCCATGAGTTCCATGGTAAGTTTCCAGATGCTCTTTAATCTCCCCCAAAGTAACTACTCCCTCACGAAAATCGCGCGCTATGCTTACGGCGGCCGCGTGATAGAGATCCTGGTCTCCTTCACCGCCGCCAAAAGGATAAAAATTTGTGTAATGGATCAAAAAGGCAGATGAAATATGAAGAACGAAAGCAACAACAAAAATAAGCCGGATCAAAGAACAATTCTTAAAAGCGACATTAAGAAAAAACCATGTACTTATAGCGAATATCAAAGCTACAACAACAGCCCAAATGAGTGCACTCATAGAATTTTATGAACCAGGCGAATCCAGTCTTCTTGAAACCTTTCTTTGGAAAATTGGGAAGCAAAGCGATATCCTCTTTCTCCCTGCTCTTTTCGCGCTGTCTCGTTCGCCAAAAGGTATTCTACCATTTCCTTGAGCTTGGATATATCCTCACATACCATTTGCTGCCCACCTTCGAGAAGTTCCCGCATACCGCCTCGTCCAGAACCAATCACAGGAGTTTTCAAAAGCATTGCCTCATGCGCTGTTCTGCTCCAACCCTCCTGGAAACGAGACATTGCCACAACAACGCTCGATGCTTTCAAAAGCTTGAGATAATCTCGATACTCAAGTTCCAGATTCTGCGCAGGAATTTGAATCATACGCCTTCCAGAGGTAACCAAGTGCGCATGGAAATCTTTCAGAGCATTCCATGATTCTTTCACACCCTTTGGCTTTTGGCAATTCCCCAAGTAAATGATAGGTCTGCCTTCTAGTTTCCAACTCTTTTTAAACTCGTTCACTTCTTCTTGAGAAATCTCAAAATCTTCAAGATGAAATCCGTTGAAAATAAGATATACATTGGAGAACCCTTTTTTCTCGAAATATGTTTTCCAGTATTGAGACACCACCACAATCGCGTCTAATTTTTTTGCATTGTGCTCAAAGATTTTTTCCAGTATCCAAAAAAACGGTCTGCTTATCAACGGGAACCCGGAAAAATCCGCATGATGCCGCACAACCACCTGCTTGCCTCGAGTGCGATCCATCGGCATTGTAAGCACCGCATAAAAATTCCTTATCCACACATCGCTCTCTCCCTTCAATCGAGCCAACCGCCACATAATTTCAAGAAATTTGAGCGGGCGGAATTTTCGAAAAACTTGTATCGGGGTAAGAACCAGACGCACATCAAAATACCGGCCCAGCGATACCCTGGCTAAATCATTATACGCAAATCCTCCATATTGTTTAAGGGAAATTTCAATCCATGAAATTTTTTTCATAAGCGTTTTTCAAAATAATTTTCGTTCCATAAAAATTCGTATTCCTGTAAAATTCTTTCGTTATCAAAATCTTGGGCTCTTCTGCCAGACTGCAATCCCAGTTGTCTGGCATACGAAGAATCCCTTAAAACTCTCACAAGAGCTTCGGCAAGCAAACGCTCCTCGCGGCTTGCTTGCGCCCTGTATTCCCAACTTCGCGAACAAACCGGCGTAAGCGCTCCAAACTCCGCGTATTCTATTTCCTGCGTTTGGAATTTCACATCAGTGGAAGGAGCAAGAATCTCCCTTGGACCAGATTTACAATCCGCAGACACGATAGGCAAACCGCACGCCATTGCCTCCAATAATACCATCGGAAGCCCTTCCCATAGAGAAGACAAGACAAACACACGAGCGCGGCCCAAGAAGGCATACGGATTCTCCTGCCAGCCAGCAAAATAAACATCTCCTGCTATTCCAACGCTGGAAACATAAGAACGCAATTCTTCTTCCATGCTTCCCTTGCCCAAAATGCACAATTTTGCTTGCGGCAGTTGCTTTTTCACTTCTTGAAACGCCTTAATGATATGCCACTGCCCTTTCTGTTTGGTCAGACGACCCATGGCAACAACCACAGGAAATTCGAATACCTTTTGATAAGCAGAAGGCAATTCTTCTTGGGAAAGCTTTTTGATACGCTCAACATCAATGGGATTTCGCAGAACTCGAATCTTCTCTGTGGATATTCCAAACGTTTCGCCCAAATCCATCTTGATAGCTTCCGAAACCGCAAGAATAAGATACGCTCTGCGAAATACGAATTTCGCTATCCATTTTGTAAAGGAGCCCCAAACGCCTCTTCTTCCCTCTGTCAAAAACATATCTACACGAATAACAGCTTTCCTATTGGTAAAGATATTGATAATATCCGCAGAATACCCAAAACTGATAACCGCGTCCGGGCGCTCTTTTTCAAGCAAACGGCGGAAACGCCACCATCGCAAAAAAAAACGATACACGCGAGGGACAAGGGATTTAGTCAAAGCAACATCGAGAGATTCGATTCTTCCCTGAAAGGGATATGAAATGTTTCGTTCAAATACCGCCAGTACGAGTTCTACATGAGCCGGTGCCTGAAAAGACAAGCTGGACACAACCCGTTCAGCGCCTCCATGAGCAAGAGTGGGGATAAGAATAATGACTTTCCGTGTTGCCATATATCCTGCAATTTAATTTTTCAAAGACGCTTCATTGTATCGCAGAACCGTTTTGCCGCATTGCCATCCTGATAGGTATAGCACATATCTCTCACCTTTTTTCGAGCAGACGCATATTCATCTCGCGATCCATGCGCGGCTTGTTCCAACGCTTTCATCAGTTCTTGCAACGTCTTTACTTTGGGCCCCGGCGTAACTTCCTCATAAGGGAAATACAGCTCACGATCCACCGTCGTGTACTTCTCATAATCAAACGGGAAGAAGATAATCGGACGGTCCAGCAAAAGAAATTCAAAATAAATTCCGGAATAATCCGTCACAAGGATATCAATATGAGGAAGCAAGGGGTCTGCATCAGAATCTGCACGCACAAAGACAATATGCTCATATACAACAGAGTACGCATTTTGGAACGTTTTTGCCTGCGCCAACGGATGCAGTTTCAAAAAAAACTTCATGTGCTGTTGTCCCAGAAAAGCATTCAGTTCTTTCAATTTTTCTTCACTTTCAAAAAAAGAATCCCCTCCGGTATCACGCCAGGTGGGTGCATATAGAATAGTCTTGAACATTCCCGCCACGCGCAATGATTTGAGTTGTTCTACTGCCGAAATATCTGATCCAACTTCAGAACCCGGCACTTCATAGAAAAGAATATCATTTTTGGGAAATCCTGTAATAAAAATCCGCTCCTTCGGGACTTGAAACGCCGAAGAACAAATATCGCGAAATACCGATGAGGTGACTGCTATATAATCGGTTTGGCGAAAACGCCAAGGCAGAAGATATCGAAACAACACGGGCTTAATGCCCTTAGTCTTATGCAGCACAATATCCAAAGACAATCCTTTCTTCACATCGTGGGCCACATGCTTCAAGGGAATGCCGTGCCAAATCAGCACAACTTTTGCTCCTCCGGAAAGCCAGAAATTAATAGTTTCGATAGAAGCATCAATAATATGATACTTAGCGATTAAGGGGTATAAAATTCCACGCCAGGAGAGCCAAAAATAACAAGGATATCCTTTTTCGCGCAATTCACGGCTCATTTCACGGCTTCGGGAAATCCAAACAACCTTGATTCCTTTTTGCCTGGTATTGTTGGCATACAGAAATATG
>MHTV01000032.1:0-2724 GCA_001823215.1 Candidatus Wildermuthbacteria bacterium RIFCSPHIGHO2_02_FULL_45_25
TACCTTTCCAGAGATACCACATGAAAGCGATTTCTGAAAAACATCGGCTCGAACCATATTTTGCGAAACCGCCAATTCGTTTTTACCCCCAAAATTGAATACAAATTAGTCGCCGAGTCCCTCCTTTGTCGGGATAAACTCCACAAGGCGAACCCCACTTACTTGCAATTTTCTACATGGTGCCCGGGGTGGGACTCGAACCCACAATCCTTGCGGCAGAGGATTTTAAGTCCTCCGTGTATACCATTCCACCACCCGGGCATATACAATTTGAGGCGCGAGGCGGAATTGAACCGCCGTACGGGGTTTTGCAGACCCCTGCCTAACCACTCGGCCATCGCGCCGTTACGTTACTTTTTTTCCTCTTCTTTTCCCTTAATATGGTCCATTATTTCCTCAATTCGCTGGGCTTTTGCCGTTTGCTTTTCCCCAATCCATTTGATCCTGGGAACCGGACGCATCTTCAAGCGATGATTCAAATCCTGCTGAATATCATAGACGTTCAAGCGTAACGCCGAAAAAACCTCTTTGGTTTTTTCTTCTGGCATTACACTCATATACACCCTTGCTTCCTGCAAGTTGGGCGTTGCTTCCACGCGCGTAATCGTTGCAAGCGCTCCTTCCGGTACGTCTCCCCTGCGCAAAAGCAATTGCCCGATTTCTTGCTTGAGAAGCTCGTTGACTTTGATGATACGATTGGTCACGGTTTTTGAGATTTATGCTCGATATAGAAGCGGAGAATATCGCCCGCCTGAACAGCTTCATGTCCTTCGTACTGAATTCCACATTCCTCTCCTTGAGGGATAGACACGGCATCTTTCTTTTGCCGTTGAAGATTGGTTACGCGGCCCTGATCAATCACTTTTCCCTCGCGCACCAGTTCCACGCGAGTATTCTTGCGGGCTTGTCCGATTGTTACTTTCCCCCCAATCACCTGCTTTCCCTTATGATCTGAAAAAGTTGCCAAAATCTCCAGGTCTCCCACTTCTTCGCGGCGTTCCTGCTGTTCAAAGTATTCTTTGAGCTTCTGCTGAGCGCGTTCTACCAATTCATAAATGATCTTGAACATCTCAATGTGAATATTGTCTCGTTGTGCTAACTGTTCTATTTGCGGCGCAATTTTTACATGAAAGCCAAAGATAAGAGCTTCTGTGATTTTCGCAAGTTTGAGATCATTTTCTCCGATATCGCCTACTTCCGCCTTCACCACTCTCGCTTTGACGCCGTTTTCCTCTATGGCAAGCGAAGATACAACTTGTTCGATCGCCTCCAAAGATCCCGCGACATCAGCTTTCAAGATAAAGTTTAAGATATGCTTGTGTTTTGTTCCCGGCTCTTCTTTTTGTGTTGCAAGTTGGGCAGACGATACTTCAAATGTTTCTCCTGCTTTCAATACACGGAATTCTTCGCCAATCTGGGGCGGTTGCATGAAACCAATGACAACTGCGGGCATGGAAGGAACTGCTTGCTTTACTTGTTTCTTCTGAAAGTCTTCCATGATACGCACCTTTCCAGTCGAAGTAGCCGTGGCAATCGTATCTCCTATATGCAATGTCCCATTTAAGACCAGCAATGTAGCAGTAGGACCTCTTCGCTTATCCATATACGCCTCAATCACCACGCCTTCCGCTTCCTTTTGCGGGTCTGCGTTCAGCTCCTCAAGCTCTGCCATAAGCAAGATAACTTCCAACAGGTCGGGAATGCCTTGTTTTGAAATCGCGGAGGTGCCAACTGATGGCACTTGCCCTCCGTATGTCTCCACAAGCACATTGTGCTGGGCAAGCTCTTGCTTGACGCGCTCCATGTTAGCTTCTGGCTTATCTATCTTATTGAGCGCGACTACAAAAGGAAGCTCTGCCTTCTGGATTTGCTCTAAAGCTTCCAGCGTTTGGGGCTTTACGCCTTCGTCAGCAGCCACCACCAACACAGCGATATCTGCCACGCGAGTGCCGCGAGAACGCATTTTGGAGAATAAAGCATGCCCTGGGGTATCAATAAATGTAATGCTTTTGCCTTTGTATTCCGCTTGGTATGCCCCGATATGCTGGGTAATGCCTCCGGATTCCTTTGATGTAATACGAAAATCTTCTCGAATAGCTTCCAAAAGCGAGGATTTCCCGTGATCCACATGCCCCATCACCACTACGATTGGGGGACGGATTTGCATCTCGGTCTTCAATTGTGTTTTTGTATGAGCCATATCATTCCTTTTCTGCCCCGCCGCCAACCAGAAAGATTACTCTGCTTTTTATTTCACGGTTTCCTGCATCGCTTTTTTGACAGCTTCCGTTTCCTCGTTTGCTAATTGGTATTCAGAACTGCCTTTCTGAATAGGTTTCGCATAGATGCGGTTCACATCTCTTCCGTAATAGCTTGTGATTACCACGCCATTATTGCTTTCATCCAACAACGCGACAGAAAAGCTCTGATCCCCTCCAATCTCCCTGAAAGGGTTAAATCTGATCACTCCGACTTTTGTAATCGCTTTCTTCATTTCTTGCTGAAATTTCTGGAGTTCTTTTTTGGTATTGGCAAGATCTTCCTGCAATTTTTGAACTTGTTGAATCAATTCTTTAGGAGTCTGCTCCTTTGAAGACTGATTCCCCTGAAACCGTGAAAACATGGGAAAATAAAATAGTTATATGTAACTTCGACCCCGTCTCGCGTCCGCTTCCAGCGGACATGCTCCGACTTTCGAATCCTCCTCGCGAGCCAAGCAGTTGG
>MHTV01000032.1:2741-23122 GCA_001823215.1 Candidatus Wildermuthbacteria bacterium RIFCSPHIGHO2_02_FULL_45_25
GGTTTTCGAAACCGCCCCATTCGGCCGCTCTGGCACGCCTCCACTTCTGTTCTTCCTTTTCCACCGCAAGTTCTTCGAACAGTGGACCGGATGGGACTTGAACCCACAACCTCTTCAATGCCATTGAAGCGCTCGGCCAATTGAGCTACCGGCCCATGCTATATAAATAATCCTCTCCCTAAGAACTCTTGCGTCATAGCTCTCAAATTTCCACAGGTACTTGTCTCCCCGGAGGGACTCGAACCCCCAATCTTTTCCTTAGGACGGAACTGCTCTATCCAATTGAGCTACGGGGAGATTCCCGCCCCAGGCACAGGACTCTTTCTTGTAAAGAAAATCAGCATTTCTCCCCTTTTTGAGGTCATGGCGAGTCATACTTGACTCGTAAAGCAGTGTACCATAAAAACCATGCTTAGACAATGAACACGCCATTTTTTGGCTCTTTCATCCATACAAACGGCTACCGTATTTTTGCACAACTTGACAATCATCTTTCGCTATCTATAATGATGGTTGTAGTAAAATTTCTATGAGATTTTCCTGTTGTGTATATCCATAAAAGGTCGCTTCGATTATCTATTACTTATAACTTTCGGTATATTTTCTATGACATATTCTGCATCATTATTCCATTTTTGCTCATTTAATGAGCGTGATTTTGCGATGGATGACATGAACGACGACGACTTGGACGACGATTCAGAGGAAGAAGAAAGTGACGACGATGACACCGATGAAGCATTCCTCGACGATGAGGACATTGAAAGTTTTGATAACGAATAGAGCCACGAGAAAACCCGCCTTAAGGCGGGTTTTTGTTTTCCCCTTGCATGGGGCGATCGACGGGATTTGAACCCGCAACCACCAGTGCCACAAACTGGTGCTCTGCCAGTTGAGCTACGACCGCCATAATCCTTTTTCAACGTTCGCACAAACAATCTTTTCTTTGTTTTCGCATACTACCCCCTGTCCGCCCCCCGCTTGCGGCGCCCCCGGCAGGAGTTGAACCTGCAACCTTGACCTTAGAAGGGTCCTGCTCTATCCATTGAGCTACGGGAGCAAACGATGTCAAAAAGCCCGATGTTGCTCACTCAATACAAAGCGGGCATGCGTCATATCCTTTAGATTATAAGAGAATACTCCTTTTTCGTCAATTGCTACTATTTACTTCCTGATTAATAATATCTCCGAATTCGGTCTGCAATTCTGTTTGGGGGGCTTCTTCGATGGTGGTTTCCACCTGCGGAAACGGGAAGAAAATGTTTTTGGTTTCATAAGACCCTGCCTGATCAAACATTTTTCTGCGATTTTCTTGGATTTCCAAAAGTTCACGAAAACTACCGATCTGGAATTGTATTCCTTGCGTCTGATATTCTCCTATGGGCACCTCGCGATACCGCAGAAAAATACTTCCTGTAATCACAAGGGACACCCCTGTCAACAACAGAAAAAAAAGAAAAAAATGCTCTGCGATCAGCCATGGAAGCTGTTTGGAGGTATGCCAAAGCGAAAAAAGAAAATTTTTGTAGTTCATATCTTAGCGCGCAAATACTTTTAGGCCGAGATTGACCGCGACATTTTCATTGATTTGGAGATTCTGTTCTCCATTCCCGCTTATCTTAGTTATATTAATACTTTGAATACTAATTAAATAAGTCGCGTTCTCAAGTTTTCCTATAAAAGACATGGCATTTTCATACGAACCCTTCAGGTTCACTTGCAAGTTTACGGAAGCCCATGATTCTCCACGAGCAGGTTCATAGGAGCTCGGAGTAATCGAAATATCTATATGCGTTTCTTTCGCGGTATTCTGGAGAAACCTGAAGAATTGCGTGGGCACATCCACATTCAACAAAACTCCATCCAATTGAGCTAATTCTTTCGTATATTGAGAAGATGTGGCCTTAAATTGCTCCAACTGCTCGCGTTGCGCCTGAACAGCCGCTCTCTTCTCATATATCTTCTTCGTTTCTTGATGAGAATTCTCGATACCCTGCAGAAAGAGATATGCCCCGCCGACACCAAAAACTCCTAGCGCCAACACTGATCCTGCGATAAATAAAATTTGTTTGGTAAAACCCGATGTCATAAAAAATTATTGACGGGGACGCACTTCAATGGTTGCGGTAAAGTCAACATCTTCAAAATCTACCCAGTTTTCAAACGGGAATTCCGCACTCGCGAACAACGGACTCTGTCGAAGATTTTCCCGAAAAACATATAAATCATCCACTGTCGAGGCATAGCCCGCAATCGCGATCTTGGCATTTAATCGTTTCACCGCTTCTTTCTCTTGCACTGTTTGAGAAGGCGTATACCGTAGGGAAGTAAGCGACACCGATGAAGGCATAACCCTTCCGAGTTCTTCAAAGAGCTCCGTAGGAGAACGCTTGCTTTGATAGAACGAAAGAAGTTGCGCAATCTTTTTGTTTGAGCGCTCAATCCCTTGCTTCACACTCTCTTCCTCGCTTGTATTGCCTGCCTGAACTTGTCCCAAGGCAAGCTGCGCTGCCTGCAGCTGCGCGGCTGTATAAATATACACGGACGATAAGCTAAGAAAGAAAGTGATAAGAACGAGCAGTCCAAAAATATCAAGAGCAAGAACCAATTTTATTTGCTGTTCTCTCCGCAGATGCGCCTTGTAATTTGGAGGCAAGAGATTAATCATATATTTTCCTCGGCGCGCGCGCCGCGTAAGGCCAATCCCAACGCAGTGGTATACCGCAAGGAATCATCAAAAGAAATAGGCGGAATTATTTTGGATTGTTCTGGTCGAATGTTTACCCATGGGTTTCCCGTTTGAACCTTTACGTTGAGTTGCTTGGAAAGAAATTCCGGAAGGCCTTTCATCACAGCTCCTCCTCCACAAAGAAATACTTTGGAAATTGCTTTTTTCTGCTTTCCCAAATGCTGATGCAACGCATGAGTCTCATAATAGTCTATATATTTCTTGATCTGCTCGGCAAGATCGGTCAGAGAAGGAATTAACGCGTCAAAAACTTCTTTGCCTTGTTCACTCCCGGCCATGCCATAGTCAAATTTGAGTTTCTCTGCTTTTTCAACACTTACTTGCAGCGTCTTTGCAATCGCATTCGTAAGATCGCTGCTCGAAACCGCCGCAGAAGCGGTAAACTGCAAGCTATAACCCGCATAGACGCTTAACCCCGTTCGGGAAGCGCCTAAATCAACCAAAAAAACGGGGGTTCCACTGACCTCGTGGGGAATCACCGCCCGCGCGATTGCGAAGGATTCGATTTCCAAGGCAAGAGGATTCATCCTGGCGCTCCGCAAAATTCCAATATACTGATCTACCATCACCCGAGGCCACGAAGCGATTAAAACATCAAAATGGTCATCCGCGCGCGCCGCAAAGGGAGAAACAATCTGATAGTCCAGATACACGGTTTCCAAAGGATAGGGGATATAATTCTCCGCCTCAAAAAGAATTGCCTGTCTTACTTCCTCTGGTTTCATTTTTGGCAATTGCAAGACCTGCAAGAATGCTTTTTCTTCGGGAAGCGAAGCAACCACATACCGAGTATCCAGTTTTTTGCCTTGCACGCTTTTCATTCCTTCTTCAAGAAGCTTGGCAAGCTCCTCATCCTTTTTTACCTCCCCCTCAACTATCACGCCTTCAGGCAAAGAAAATTCTCCAAAAGTATTCAGACGATATTCATCGCGATGTTTCACCAAACGACACATCTTGACGGAATGATCAGAAATATCCAATCCAAACGCTTCTGGCTGCAAACGAAACAATGTAAACATTTCACTATGTATTGTACCTTATCATTGCAATACTCCCAAGCAAGAATCATGAAGAGAAGACGCTTTCCTATTCCACCTCCTTCCAGCTTGTTACATCCCAACCTCCGCTGGGGCCGCTTATGAAAGCAGCGTCTTCCAATCCTATCTCGTACGTAATAACCGCAGTGTTTTTTAAATGAATGCCAAACCCTGTTACTTCCCGCAAGGCCGTATTATTTTCAATCTCGATCCATCCCGCGCTTGTGTAAAGAATATCGGCCTGCGCGCTGTTTTTAATGCTTATCGCGGGATCCGCCGAAGACGTGGAAATGTACATTAAATAACTGCCTGCTTCCCCGGACCCCGAAGAAATGCTCGAGTTTTCCAGTGCGAGTTCTCCGTCTGCTATCATCAACCCGCTCAAAGAGCCGTAAGAGCTGTCGAGCTTGATTTTTCCGCTATTCTTCACGCTTACATCTCCCATTACCCAGACTGTTCCCGTTAACACCAGCGTAGCAGTATTGTCAATGGTTAAGTTACCCGTGATTTTTTGAGGGCCGAGATAATATATTCCACTGCTTTTGTTGTAATTGCCAGAGATTACTCCTCCAGCTTCAGCTTCTGTTTTCCATTCGGTAATTTCACTATCTGAAACTGGCAAGGGTTCGGGATTTATCGGCAGCCCCGCATTCGTGACAGAACCGTAAGAGCAGCCGCTGGCGCTATTGACATGCAATACCCCAGCCACATCTGAATCCTCGCAAATGTCGGCAAATGCATCGCCTCCGATCGTGGCGCCAGCAATTTTATTTCCAATTCCCGCAACCTTGAGAGAATCGGTAATTTCAGTTGTTCCCGTCGCAAGAACGTTTCCATTTGAAAATACGTTTCCAACTACTTTGCTTGAGTTCTCCAGCCGCAAACCGCCATCTCCAACTTGGGCTCCATAAAAGAATCCGGGAGCCGAGTTTGAAATTTCGTATACCGCTTCCGCGCTTCGAAAACGCGCATCCTGATCCCCTTTGGATGCGATGGTGCGAGCGCCCGCGGAAATGGCGCCGATTGTAACATCACTGCTCGCGTTCCCGACATTCAAAGTATAGGTGCAAGGTTGCGGAGAACAATAATCCATTCCTGTACCCATACGCAAGAGAACGTCTTCCAGACCGGATTCCGCCGCATAATACGCCTGAACGGACCGTACCTCATTGGCGCCTCGTTGAAGTTCGCCAGCCGCAAGCAACGCAAAGCTCAACCCAATTCCAAGGGTAATAGCAAGCACCAGAAGCGTCATATACAAGGCGGCAAACCCTTTTTGAGATAATCGTTTTTTCATGTTATTCGCGGAAAGAAACTGCTGATGTTAACGTAACTTCTGCTTCAAATTCCGGCTTTCCCGCCGGCCCGTCGTATTCAGCCGTTACCGTTACATACAGAGACGGAATATTCGCATCCGTGGCAACGACGCGAAATTCCAGATTGGTAATCCGTATGTCATCTGAAGTAAGCGCGATCGGATATTCAAATTCTTTTTTCATGCAGATACGCTCCCCGCACAGGAACAAATCAATATAGGTACTAGTCTCGGAGCTTGGCACATGGCGGTTGGAAACAAGAGAAAGCTGCGTGGCGGTAAATGTCGGGATGTATAATCCTTCAGCTTCCCTTGCTTCAAGCAAGATCAAATCCATCGCGCGCTCCGCGTTTTCCAGCGTTTCCCGAAGAACGATGTTCTTTGCGTGAACCTGCATCACCCAAACAAGAAAAAGAAAAACAGCCATTACCACAATTGACAACGCTGCGATATATGCAATCGCCTCAATAAACGTAAAACCTCTTGAACTCGAACGATGCCGCTTCATGGTTCTCTCCAATTAGTGATATAATTTTCCACCATCACGCTTTGTGTTATTCCGTGTTCTTGCCATGTTACGGCAACCTTTACTTTCCGAGAATCCGCGTCTAATGCGCCCGAAGAAGCGATATCATCATTCCCATCCCGATAGACATTTGAAAATTCCAGCCATCGCGAATATATGCCAACCGTTTCCGCCCCGGAAACAAGATACCATCTCGGAGTTGCGCCTACGGATTGCGCTATATGATAAACCGCATTTACATCCCTCAAGCCAATCCCGTCATAGTCATCGCTGGGATCATCCGTATTCCACGCCACTCCATCCCGGAAATTACGCAATGCTTCCATCGTTTCATGGGCAAGAAACGTCGCTTCTACGGTCGAGGTATGCACTTTGGACGCACGCAAGGAAAACGCGAGCAAGCCCGAAATTCCCGTAAAAACAACCGCGATAATGACCACGACCACCAAAATTTCAATAATGGTAAATCCTCTTCTTGTTTTCATGTTATTGAATCAAGGGGGTATCTGCGTAAATTGATTCTCCCCCGCTTGTGATACTTCCATCGTCTTCATATTCAATAATTTTCCCTGCGGGAGATCCGCTTGGATCCCCGCTGATTTTCAATACAAATCCTTTGGTATTCAATCTCCGGTCGCGATGCACAGAGAACTGTGTATCAGGATTATTCAAGCGATGAGTATGCACTTTGAGCGTTTGCGGCTCGCCGCTCACGTTAATTTCTCCTTCCCAAACAATCTGTCCTCCGCTTACATTCGCGTTCAGGGGAATACTATACGTCGTACTGCCAAAATCCAATATCAAACTTTCAGTCAACGTATCAATTACCCTTGAGTAATCAATATGCGTATGCCTGCTATCTGTCACCCGATCGTTGTCGGATGGCGCAGTGGTGGCGGCCCACGTGATTTTCCCGGAATCCTCCACATAGATCGTTCTCATAACATTGGAATTCCCCGCTAACCGCAAGGAAACAGCTCCCGATTGAAGAGTGCTTCCGTCAATGCGTTCAAACACCACCTCATCGCCGCCATCGAAGTTTGCGGAAGAAAATTCCATGCGCGAAGACAACGGGGAATCCTGAATCGCTTCGCCGCCCGCAAATGAACCTCCCCGGAACAATATATACCGATGGGGAGAACTTGCCATATCAAACTTTACTCCATACGCGCTTTCTTCTTCTGAAGCTGTAGCTCGATTTTGAGCGTCCCGGAGCGTCTGCGCCACTTTTTCCGCTTCGTTTCCAAGTTCGTGTTCCTCTTGTATCCCCTGCAATCCTTCCCATGCGAAAGCAGACAATAAAATTGCGACTGCAAGGATAACGAGAATTTCTATGAGCGTAAAGCCGCGGTGAATGTTCTGAAACATAGTTGAAATAAATTCAAAAGGCAATGCTACTGATTCAAACTGCTTGAGAAGAAAGTTTTGTTACGGCGGATTGGAATATTTGCATATATTTATTTACTTTGAATTACGAAACAAGAAACATACAAGGTTTTGAGAACACGGATATTTTTCTGCTGAAAAATTCCTGGTGCTCGCGCCAGTCGCGCTCCCAACGTTCTCAAAACCTTGTATGTTTCTTGTTTCGTAATTCAAAGTTATTTAATGCTCCCCAGCATCGAATACATCGGCTGAATCATCGAAATCGCAAAAAAACCCACCGCGATGCCAATAAATACCATCAGCGCAGGTTCAATGATCGCGGTCAAATTTTTGGTGATTTGAGCAACTTCTTCCTCAAAAAATTCAGCTAACTTGCGAAGCACCACATCGGTTTCCCCTGTTTCTTCTCCCACCTCTAACATTTGCAATACAACCAGCGGATACAGATTCTCATACGGTTTGAGAGCTTCGGAAACCTTTGCTCCTTTTTTCACTTTTGAAGCCGCGTATTCCAAAGACTTGCGAAATTTGACATTCGTTACCACTGTGGCAGTAATCTCCAATGCCCGCACAATAGGCACCCCGGAACCAATCAAAGAGCTTAACGTGCGCGTCATGAGAGCGGCGTTTACTTTCCGCACAATTCCAGATAATACCGGCATTCTCAACACCGCAAGAGACATCGCATGTTTACCCATCCTTGTGCGCAGCCACGCAAAGAAACAAAAAATAAACGCAAAGAGCGCGGGAAACGCAATATACCATCTCGTAACCAAGAAATCGGATATCGCAATCACCGCTCTCGTTGTCGGAGGCAGTTCAATGCCCAAATCTTTAAATGTCGAGGACAATTGGGGAACAACTAAAATCATCATCAAAGTCCCCACCCCGACCATCACGCTCACAATAACTCCGGGATAAATCATTGCTCCCTTCACCTTCGAACGCAAATTATGCTCTTGCTCTAACTGAATCGTCAATTGCCCCAGAACCTCCTGCAATGTTCCGGATTCTTCCCCCACCTTAATCATATTCACAAAAAGATCGGGAAATGCTTCCGGGTGATCGGCAATACCTTCAGAAAGCTCCTCTCCGCGAACAATCTTTTCCCTAATATCTCCCAACACCCGCTGGAATTTCTTCCCACGGGCTTGTTTCTCTAAAATTTCAAAGGTTTTCGGCAATGGGACACCCGCGCTCACCATTACCTGCAAGTTCCTCGTGAACATTAATTTATCGGTTAATGAAACTCCTCCGAAACCGGCTAGCATTTCAAATCGAAAAATCGCGCGCTTCTTTTTTGCGCCTTCCCGCATACTTGTAAGAATAAGCCCCTGCTCCCGCAGTTTTTGAGCGAGTTCCCGCTCATTTTCCACGTTTTCCGCGCCGGTAACCTTTTCTCCGATTGATGAGATTGCAGTGTATGAATAAATTGGCATACTGTCTTATTCGGTAATAACGCGCAGAACTTCCTCAATAGACGTGATGCCCCGCGCCGCTTTCACTAATCCGGCTTCAACCATTGTGATCATGCCTTCCGCTCGAGCTTGTTCTTGAATCTTGTCGGCAGAAGTGTTTTGCATAATTAATTCGCGAATTGACGACGTAACCAGAAGAACTTCGTGAATACCCAGACGATCTCGATATCCATCGGGACATTCAGAAGAGGGTTTGGGATGAAAAAAAGAAATATCCCGCAAATCCTGCTTTTCTCCGATAACCTTTTCATGGCGTAAAATCGTTGTAACGCGTTCCAAATCACAATACGCGGAAATCCCTTTGAGTTCCTTTTCGGAAAGCCGATACTCTTCTCTTTCATCGCACAGCCGGCGCACCAGACGCTGGGCAATAATCACATTCACGGTCGAACTAATCAAAAATGGCTCTACTCCCATATCGAGCAATCGGGGAATGGCGCCAGCCGCCGTATTCGTATGCAGTGTTGAAAGCACCAAATGTCCTGTTAGCGCCGCGTTAATAGCCAAATTCGCGGTTTCCTGATCTCGAATTTCTCCAACCATCAAAATATCCGGATCCTGACGCAGCAGCGAGCGCAACCCTGAAGCAAACGTCAGACCGATCTTTGGGTTTACCTGCGTCTGATTCACGCGCGGCATACGATACTCCACTGGATCCTCCACCGTAGAGATATTCACTTCAGCGGTGTTTAGTAAGGTTAAAATAGAATACAGCGTTGTTGTTTTTCCCGAACCCGTGGGCCCGGTTGCCAGGATAAGACCCACTGGTTTTTTGATATTCGCCTGCAAGTGTTCCAACGCCTCGCCTTCAAAGCCGAGCTCTTCCAATGAAAAGGCCTTGCTCCCTTCGGGCAACAAACGCATGACTACTTTCTCTCCGTCAAACACAGGCAAAATAGACACACGAGCCGAATACTTATACTCATCAGTTTCAATCTTGAACCTTCCGTCCTGCGAAAGCCGGTGTTCATCAAGTTTCAAATTAGCAAGCACCTTAATGCGGGCAACCAAGCCCAACGCCGCTTGCTTTGGCAACACCATCGCGTCCCGCAAAACTCCATCAATCCGGTATCTCACAATAACCTCCTTCTCGGTCGGTTCAATATGGATATCCGAAGCGCGCTGCAAAATCGCGTGCTTCAGCAACGTATCCACGATACGAATAACCGGCAATTCTTCTGCTACTTTTTCCAACTCTTTCGCTTCCGCTCCTTCTCCTCCTTCCTCCACATCTCTCACCGATCTAATCCCGCTTACTTCCTGATTAATAATATCTCCGAATTCGGCCTGCAATGTCTTTGAATACTGCTGAAGAGTTTTCTTAATGCTTTCGACAGTCGTAAGTCGCGGCAAAATCTTCAGATTCGATTTTTTCTTGATGAAGTCAATTGTAACCAAATCGTCGGGATCCAGCATCGCCACCTCCAAGCTTAATCCGTATTTGCGAAACGCCACGATATTATGCGCCTTTGCGATGGGCTCGGGAATGATCTTGAGAACTTCGGAATCAATTTTCTCCTCTTCTAAATTGACAAAGGGGATTCCTAAAATATACGCTTCTGTTTTCTTTAAATCGTCTTCCGAAAGAAGTTTAAGCTCAAGCAGAATATCCCCAAACGGTTTTTTGGATTTTTTAGCGGATTTCTCTGCCTCTTTTGCTTCTTCTTCCGTAAGAAGTCCCGCATCAAGCAAGAATGCCTTGAGTTGTTGCCCTTCAACGTGCATAAAAGAACACATCCATAGCGCTCCGGGAAAAGAACCCTGCTCTTTTTATGATTCAAGCGCTTTCTGCACCATTTCCACAAGCTCTTCTAAGTTATAATTCGCTTTTACCAAATATGTTGTCGCGCCCAGATCAAGGACTCTTTGAATATCCTGCATCTGTTCCAAATTCGTCAAAACAATCACCGGGATCGCCTTGGTTTGAGCGTCATCCTTGAGATGCCTTAAAACCTCAAACCCGTCCATCTTGGGTAAAATTAAATCCAGGAGAATCAGATCCGGCTTTGTTTCTTTCGCTAACCTCAAACCAGCCGCGCCATCTAAAGCCGAAACCGCCTGATATCCTGATTTTTCAAAAGTATCCGCAAGAGTCTTCTGAATAACAGCTTCGTCTTCAATACACAAAATTTTCTTGTTCATAATTTTCTATGCTTGCAAGGGAAGAGTAAACCAAAACATCGACCCTTTGTTTTCTTGCGATTGAAATCCCATGTCCCCACCGGCTTCCTTCACAATTGATTTGATAATATACAGCCCCAGCCCCGAACCCTGCGTTTGATGGCGCAACGCATTGCGTCCGCGGAAAAATTTTCGGAAGATAAACTTTTGATCGGC
The DNA here is from genome assembly GCA_001823215.1 of Candidatus Wildermuthbacteria bacterium RIFCSPHIGHO2_02_FULL_45_25. Taxonomy (GTDB): domain Bacteria; phylum Patescibacteriota; class Minisyncoccia; order Minisyncoccales; family UBA10102; genus O2-12-FULL-45-9. The sequence continues at coordinate 13,570 of MHTV01000032.1, forward strand.
AAGAGCAATCCCAATACCGTTATCTTCAATCTCCACATACATATTTTTTGATCGAACTCCGTATCGAATTGTAATCTGCGCCTGTCTGGAAATATCCTTTTTCTCATCTCCAGCTATCATGGCATATCGGATCGCGTTATCTAAAAGGTTGCTAACCACTTGCCGAATTTGCATACGATCGCTTTCCACATCCGGCATTTCTTTCTCTCCCTCAATCTTCACTTTCACATTCGCCGCCGCGATAAAAGAAGAGGCGCTTTCCACCGCGTTCTCAATCAATTGAGGCAAATGAAATTTTTCTTTTTGAAGCGCCAATCTTCCTTCTTCCACGCGAGAAACAACTAACAACCGATTTACCAAATCTTGCATGCGCTCGATATTCTCTTTGAGAATGTTCATATATTCGGTTCTTTCTTCAGCCGGCAACGCCTGTTTTTTCTTGTCTCCCTGTCCCATAAGATAATCAAGAGCCCAACCCAAATTCGTAAGAGGAGTTCGCAGTTGATGAGAGGCGATCCCCACAAACTCGCTCTTCATGCGATTCGCTTCAGCTAACCTCTCGAAACTTTTGCTTATAACAAAAGAAAGAGCGAAGAGAAACGCGGCGAGCCCCAGAATCATCATTGCGACAACTTGGGGATCTCGGATAAACTTCCCCGCCAACATATAAAAGAGCGTGCTTGACACCAGAATGATAAACCCCATAACCAGAAACAGGAATTGGGGGCATTGCCATAAAGGGATGCCGTACTGCCGACAATCTCCCGTAATTATCATCAGTTGCTTGATCTGTTTCAAATCCATTTCTCCAGTATACTATGAACGCAAGCGCATTGCGAGATATATTCTTCCACACCTTCCATATTCCCCAAAAAAAACATTGCTTCAGAAGGGAATACGTGGTATATAAAAAATGCCGCAGCATTGTCCGCATGCCGTTGTCTGCGCGATAGACGAATAAACCCACGGGGCGTGGTGTAACGGCTAACATGCCTGTTTTGGGTACAGGTGACTCCCGGTTCGAATCCGGGCGCCCCGACAAGATTTTTGCTTTGAGACACGAAATTCTTTTTTCGCATAGGTATGAATCACGCACGGAGCCCGACGGGGCAAGTTAGAGCAAAAATTCAGCAGAATTTTATGCGGTGATTCATACCTATGCGAAAAAAGAATTTCGTGTCTCATATTATAGAGAGAGAACTGCACGCAATGGTTGTGTAATCACAAAGTGATTATAGTGATATAGTATCCAGCTTGCTTCGCTCGCTGGACGCAATGGTTATCTAATCACTTTGTGATTAGATAACCATTGCGGGTGTCGTATAACGGCTATTACCCGATCCTTCCAAGATCGTGAAGTGGGTTCGACTCCCATCACCCGCTCATCAAGACCCAAAAAACACGCTTTGAAAGCGTGTTTTTGGGTCTTCTTATTATCACTTACATAAACATAAAATACCGCAGATAGAGATATACACTCCCAATGGCAACTCCAACGAATGTCAAAGGCAAAGCAATTTTAAGATACTCTACAAACGAAATCTTTTGATCTTCTTTTTCCGCCATCCCGCTCACCACCACGTTTGCCGAAGCTCCCACAAGAGTTGCGTTTCCTCCCAAATCAGCCCCCACAAGAAGAGCCCACCACAATGGAGCCAACGCGATCCCAGAAATTGCCCCAATGTCCTGAATAAGGGGGATCATCGTTGCTACAAACGGTATATTATCTATAATCGCAGAAAAGATAGCAGACCCCCAAACAATCAGCATTCCCATCATCACCGGATTCCCTTCCGTCAGGCGCAGCAACGATTCGGCTGCCATATGAATAACTCCAACCTCCTCCAGTCCGGCAACCACGATAAACAACCCAATAAAGAAAAAGATCGTCCCCCATTCCACCTTTTCCAGATATTCTTCCGGATGGTTCATTGTCATTAGAAGCAACAATGCGGCTCCTCCCATCGCAATCGTAGCTCCTTCCAACCCCGTCATGTTATGCGTAATAAATCCAGCCAAAATTACTCCCAAAACAATCAGCGATTTGATAAGCAACCTCTTGTCGGTAATTGCGTGTTTCGGATCAAACTTCAAAATATTTGCCTGGGCTTCGGGGGTAGTGATAAGCTTTTTTCGATAGATCAAGAAAAGAAGCCCTAACGTCACTGCCGACACAACAATGGAAATAGGAGCCAGATGAATTAAAAAATCATTAAAGGTAAGTCCCGATGCGCTTCCCACAAGGATATTTGGCGGATCTCCAATCAATGTCGCTGTTCCTCCAATGTTTGAGAGCAAAATTGCGCCGATAAGCAAGGGCTTCACGCTAATCTTCAAATTATTCGCGAGCACAAACATGACCGGCACCATCAGAAGCACTGTTGTTACGTTATCAAGAAACGCGGAAAATAACGCAACAATTACTCCTAAAAACAAGAATAACGGGACGGGTTTTCCCTTTGTAACCCGAGCAGCCCAGAACGCCACATATTGGAACATTCCGCTTCCTTTGGCAATGTTTACCACCACCATCATTCCAATTAGCAACCCAAGAGTATTAAAATCAATCCCCTCGATAGCGTGTTCCTGTTCCAGAATACCCAACAGAATCAATAATGTTGCTCCAACCAGCGCTGCCACCGTCCGATGCACACGCTCTGAAATAATTGCGATATACGTTAAAGCAAAAATAGTTACCGCTCCAATAAGAGTAAGCGACATGCAAAACGAAAAAAGTTATGAAGAGTGGGAAATCTCTTTTATTGCGTCCCCTAGGGCCTTTCGAATGTCAGTGCGGCTGATATAACCCACCAACTTTTCGTTATCATCCACAACCGGCAATTGGCGAATTCCTTTATCTGAAAGCAAGGTGATAGCTTCCATAAGAGTATCGGTCGGTTTTACCGCGTGAACTTTTGTCGTCATTATGTTTGAAATAGGGCTACCAGCAACTTCTTTCACGCGCTTCAAAAACACATCCTCGGCTTCAAACGCGCCCAGAGAGCGGTCTGTTTCAAGGTAATCCGGAACGACTGCTTCGATTACGTTTCTACTGGAAACAATTCCCGCAACCTTATCTGGCTCTGAAGCACTAACGACAATAAGGCCATTTGATCCCTCATCCAGCAACATCTTAATAGCTTCCCCGAGAGTTGCGGAATCTGTTATCTTGGGAACACGAGATCGCATATAATTCTGCACAATATATCGAGACATACAAAATTAAAGCTAAGATTATTATAAAATTTGCCGAAGAATGTATCCTATACCCGTCAAAAATCCTTGTCAAGCAAAGAAAGTTTTTTCAATTTTCTGATTGAGAATACTTTGAATTGCGAAACCACACATAAGGTTTTGAGAACGTTGGGAGCGCGACTGGCGCGAGCGCCAGGAATTTTTCAGCAGAAAAATATCCGTGTTCTCAAAACCTTATGTGTGGTTTCGCAATTCAAAGTAAAAAGCTCTAACATTCAGAGCAAAACGCCCGTTGAAGGGCGTTTTGCTTAATATCAATAGACTGCTTATCTGGCATACTCCACGAACCGATTCTCCCTCACCAGCGTAACCTTAATCTCTCCGGGGTACCGAAGCTCCTCTTCAATACGATTGGCAATATCTCTCGTGAGTTGCTGGGCTTGCACGTCTGTAATCTGCTCTGGCTTCACAAACACGCGAATTTCGCGTCCGGCTTGAATGGCATACACTTTTTCCACGCCGCTAAATGCCGCGGCCAAACTTTCCAGCTCCCCGATACGCTTGAGATAATTTTCCAGCGTATCTTTTCTTGCTCCCGGACGGGACGCGGAAATAGCGTCTGCGGTTTGCACCAAAATAGCTTCGATGGATTCATAAGGATAATCCTCGTGGTGCGACTTCATTGCGGTAATAACTTCTTTTTCCACGCCGAATTTTTCCAAAATCCTCATTCCAATTTCAACGTGCGATCCCTCAATCTGATGATCCAGCGCCTTTCCGATGTCATGGAACAATCCAGCTTTCTTTGCCACAGCGGCGTTTACCCCGATTTCACTGGCAAGCGCCGCAGACAAATACGCTACTTCCAGGGAATGCAGCAGCACGTTTTGCCCGTAACTGGTACGGAATTTCAACCGTCCCAGCAATTGAATAAGTTTGGGATCCAATCCCACGATGCCAAGCTCATATACCGTTGCCTCTCCGGCTTCCTTCATTTGTCCCTCAATTTCCTGCTGAACTTTTGCAACCTCTTCTTCCACTCTTGCAGGATGAATACGCCCGTCTTTAATCAATCGCTCTAAAGCGACTTTCGCGATATGCCTGCGCAAAGGATCAAACCCGGAGATGACCACGGCTTCGGGCGTCTCATCCACCACGATTTCCACCCCGGCCAAACGCTCCAACGAGCGGATATTTCTTCCTTCTTTTCCGATAATCTTTCCTTTCATATCCTCCGATGGAAGCACGACGGTTGTTGTCGTAATTTCTTGGGTCTGGGAAACCGCAGTTTTTTGAATCGCGTAAGCAACGATTTCTTTTGCCCGGCGGTCAAAACGCTCTTGGCCCTCCGCCTCAAGCTTGCGAATACGCCCGACAATATCCTGCTCATATTTTCTTTCCACTTGCGCGATCAATTCTTCTTTCGCTTTTTCACGAGGCAAACCAGCCACATCTTCCAATTTCTTGGCGATTTCCTCCTCCGAATTTTCAAGATTCTTTTCAATTTGCTTGAGTTTCTCCACCTTCCTCCGAAACTCCTGCTCCTTTTCCTCAAATTCAGAGTTACGTCTATCTAACGTGCTTTCGCGCTTCAAAACCAACTGCTCGGTTTTGACCAAGTTTTTGCGCCGTTCATCTTCTTCGACCTTCGCGGCATTCAGACCATCTTTTGCTTTCTGCTCGGCTTTGAGAATTATGCCTTCCGCGTCTTTTTCTGCTTGCTCGATTCGTTGCTGAAGTTTCTGTTCGATGCTTCCTGCCCTCCGCTTTGCAAGAAACTGGCGAACAAAATATCCAAGCATTGCTCCAAAGACGAGCGCAAACACACTCGCCCCAAGCAAGATAATTGTCTGTTCCATAAAGAGAAATTTTGATTACTGTTCATATTCAAGAATTTCTAGCTTATTTCGATAATTTTTTGTAGCTTAACAGCTCAAAAGCGAAATTCTGGAGGTTTATCCAACCTCATCAATAAGATATCAAATTTTAGCTCTCTTGTCAAAGGAGGAGGTTTTCCACCACACGGAGATCAATTATTCTCCCTTCGGGGGACAGAAAACAGAAGGACATGGATAAGGAACCCCGGAGCGATTTTGCTTGGTCCGCCGAAGGCGGAAAATCGCGAGGATTAAGCGAGCCGCCGCACAGGAGCGGCGAGCGGTTCCTTATCCATGTCCTTCTGTTTTCTTAAACCCGACAAATCCCCTCGTATATTGAAACAACGCCGAACGTAAGAGGAATTTGTCTTACGTCTCGAAAATCGGCTTCGGTCATCAAACCGCAAACATCCACATGAGTTGTAAAATCTTGAATAGACCCTGCGAGATACGAGTATGCTTCTCCCTGAGAAAATATCCTCCCAAACAAAGGGATAATCAAACGCAAATGCGCCACATACAACAAACGAAGAATGGGATTCTTTACTCTTGAAAACTCCAAGATGAGCAATTTCCCGCCGGGTTTCAGAACTCTCGCTATCTCGCGCAATCCGGCTTCGTAATCTTCCACGTTTCTCAATCCAAAGGCCATGGTCGCCCAATCAAATGTTCTATTGGAATAAGACAACTTGAGCGCGTCTCCGACTTCAAAACGAACTCCCTTGTCAAGTTTTTGCTCCAATGCTTTTGCCCGCGCTCTTTTGATCATCCCTTCAGAAAAATCTACGCCAACAATCGAAAGGAATGGCCATTTTTTTGCCGCCGCAAACGCAACATCACCCGTTCCAGTGGCAATATCGAGCAATGCTCCTCTTTTATTCGCCGCCAACAGCTCGACCAACTTGTTCCGCCACCAAAAATCCAACCCAAAACTAAACAGATGATTTAAAAAATCATACTTTGGCACGATCATAGAAAACATCTCCGCCACACGAGAGCTTTCCCGATGATAAGGATTAACTCTAAGCATTTGAAAAATGTTTTTCAAAACATCAGTTTCCCATATACTTAAATTATCTATTGCCCTTGATATCCCGTCAAATACCATATTCCCACAAAAAATGCCCTCGTCAAGTTTGTGTAGAGGTAACAGCTCGCGCCCCCGATAATTTACAAAAACATATACTTGTACTCAATCATCTCTTATGCTATTATGATTCCAATACTTCCTAAAAAGCGGAATTAAAAAGAATACAATGCAATTTTTTGACTTAAAAACGCAATTGAAAGACTTCATTGTTTTTTCAATTAAAGACATAGAAAAAATTGACTCCTCGTTTCACAAGCAAAGATTAAGCGAATGGCAAAAAAAAGGATATATCAAGAAAATACGCCAGGGTTTTTATATCTTCTCTGACCTGCGAATAAACGAGCAAGTCCTATTTTTGATTGCAAACGCCATATACCAACCTTCATATATATCTCTTGAGATGGCGTTTTCTTTATACAACTTAATTCCCGAAGCTGTCTACGAGATCACCTCTGTAACCTCCCAAAAAACAAACATCTTTAAAACAAATGCCGGTACTTTTAGTTACAAACATATAAAACCAGAGCTGATGTTTGGCTACGAGCTAAAAGAATACTCCAATCATCGCTACATGGTGGCAGAAATAGAAAAGGCCTTGCTCGATTATTTATATCTTAATTCTCACATACAGAATGATAAGGACTTTGAAGCGTTAAGATTTAACATAGCCGAGTTCAATGCTCATGCCAATAAAGATAAGCTCAAGAAGTATCTTGAAGCTTTTCACAGCAAGGCGCTGTCGGTAAGAGTTCATAAGTTTCTGGCATATAGTACGCATGCTTAATCTTTTAAATATAGAAAAGTATTATCCTGAAAATGAAAGGCCTTTCAAGAAAAACATCTTGAGAGAATACTTGCAATACAAAATTTTAGAGATAGTGTTCAACTCTAAAATCGCGCGGAGCCTGGCATTTCTCGGCGGAACAGCTCTTCGCATTGCGTATAACAACAGCCGATTTTCCGAAGACCTTGATTTTGACAACTTTGACCTTACCCAAGAACAGTTTATTTCTCTGACCCATGAAGTTAAAAAGGGCCTGGAACTTCAAGGATACAAGGTAGAAATAAAAAATGTATTCGAAGGCGCCTATCGCTCATATATTAGAATGCCAGAAGTACTGTTTGACAACAACATGTCTAGTTTGCGAGAGGAAAAGATCATGATCCAAATTGATACGGTTCCTCACACGTTTGACTACGCAAAAGATTTAAAAATCCTCAACAAATTTGATGTCTTTACGCAAATCTATACCACGCCCATAGACATACTTTTGTCGCAGAAGATTTACGCCGCGTTAAACCGCCCTCGGGCAAAGGGAAGAGACTTTTTTGATATTGTGTTTCTTTTTCCGCAAACAAAACCGAATTACGAATATTTAGAAAAAAAGCTGGGCATTAAGAACGGCCAAGAATTAAAAGAAGCGTTCGTGTCAAAAACTTCAAGCTTTGATTTTGACGAGCTTGGCAAAGATGTTGAACCATTTCTCATTACACCCAACGATAGTAAAAAAGTAAAACTGTTTATCCCCTACATCAAGGAGTTAGAATTTTAGAAACAAAACCGCAATTGAATCTTCCACCCCTAATGTATTGAAAGGTGAAAACCTGAATTGCGTTTTGGAATAGAATTCAAGATAAAGAGTACCCCCCCCTTACTTGCCGCTACAGTATACTCATCGGTTGGAGAATACTGCATACGCTCTGTTTTTCGCAAAACAAAAGATTATTGCGCTTTTACATAGTAGCAGGCTCCCGCGCTTTTCTGACTGGTGCCGGCATTATCACTGCTTGCCCCGCCACAACTTCTTACTTGAATGGAACAGTTTTTCGAAACCCCAGTTCCAGTTTGCTGTATACTTTTAAACACTGCGGCACCCTCCTGACCATTACCACCGGCACTTCCCGAAAACCCTACTCCTACATTCGGACCACCCTCACAAATAAGCTGCGCGTACCCAGAAGAACAAAAATTGTCAAAATACCAATACCTAGTATGCTGCGCCTCAAAAGAACATGACCATGATTTGGCATCTGCGGGAACTGTGAAAGAAATTGGAACAACACTCGAAAACCCACGATCATCCGTAACAACTGGATCATGCCACTGCCCATCCTGCAGAACACTAAATGCCAGATCCCAAGCTTTCAACTCAATTAAATTGGGGCTTCCCAGTGCTGTCCAGCCGTATGTGCCGTCTGTTCTCTTCTTGCAGATATAATACCCGTCTTCCACTCCAGATCCTCCTTGTAATAGCCATGTTCTGCCTCGATTACTCGCATCGCAATCCGGAGCAGATCCGGGACCCGGGAATGTTGTTCCGCCGTTCTGCTGAACGCTCTCCGCATTAAAAATCTTCTTGCCACCCATATCCAAATCAGTTGTCGCGGGATTGGCAAATCCTCCGCCGCCGCCTCCCGGAGCATCGCTTGTGCAATTGATCTTCGTCCCATCTGTAGTGCACCACTTCGTTGAAGTAAGCATGCCTATCTTCGCCAATGCGATCGCATCTGTTTCTGCGGCGGAAAGACTGAATGTTCCTCCGTCTCCAAGAATAATCGTGCCTCCTCCTGTCAATATGCCGGACGTGTTAATGGTCAATTGCTTGTCGCCTTGCACCGCGGTGGTCGAGGTGTTGCCGTAATTCACCGAAATCGCATCGGCGGCTACGGAAATCCCTGTGCCTGCTCCCACGTCCAGCGTAACATCCCCCGAACTCCCTCCATTTACCAATCCATTCCCCGCGATAACGTTGGTGATGTCTCCTGTTCCACCTCCTCCACCGCCGCCCGCACCCAATGCAATACTTGATCCTGAATCGTCCACGAAATACAATTTGGAATCAGAGGAACTCACATACAACATTCCGAAATCCGATATTCCGAAATCCTCTGTGAAGGCCTCGGGGGAGGGGGGAGTTCCTCTTTCTTGGAGCACGATGTGGGAACGGGCTCCCAAGTATCCATACGCAGTTATAGAATTGAAGCCGACAATCTTCTGATTCGCGAACAACCTTTGAGTAATCGTATCGCCCCGTATGTTCATTAAACCTCCGACATCCAAAGCCCCGGTTACCACCGCTCCTCCGTCCACCACCAATCCCATGCCGAGGTCGGTGATCAACCCTACGAGAGAGTGCCTGAAGTATCAAACCCTCGATCCAAGGGAGAATCAGCAAGTGTGCCTGCGCTTATGTAATACGGAAGATGTTCCGTGGTGCCGTTGCCAGTCAAGGGAGGATCACATCCGGGGCTTCCTGCCGTACAATTCGGAGGAAGCTCTGTTGGAGGACTCCATGTCGCGTAGGCGGTGAGGCCTAGAGCGAGCGTTAAGCCGATGACCAGACCAAAGAGAAGGGGCTTGAGAGAGTTCATGGGGTTGATTCTATCTTTT
>MHTV01000033.1:0-20156 GCA_001823215.1 Candidatus Wildermuthbacteria bacterium RIFCSPHIGHO2_02_FULL_45_25
TATCACACAGGCGTGCGTAGCACGCGCGAGGCACTCATTCGTTTATTTTCCGCTGGAAAAAAGTTCGCGCAAATGATATAATGACACTACCATACGAAACTTGTTTGGTGGTCCCAACGGGAGTCGAACCCGTGTTACCGGGCTGAGAACCCGATGTCCTAGGCCACTAGACGATGGGACCAATGACCTCATTCCTTGCTTTTATAGCATACCTTTGCCCTCTCGTAAATCGTTTTGCATTTTCTTTATTCCACCTCGTAATCGGGCGGAATCTGATAATACTCGATAATGTACTTTGCCATATCGCGAAAAATGGGAGCCGCGGAATACTCTGCTGTCTGCGCGGCAGGATTATCCAACTTCACAAGGATAAGAAATCGGGGACTGTACGCGGGAGCGTATCCGATGAACGATTGAATCGTCTTATCTGAATATCCCGACTGATTTATTCCCAATGCAGACCAGGGCACCTGCGCCGTGCCTGTTTTTCCCGCGATCCAATAACCGGAAATTCCCGCGCTTTTTCCATATCCGTTTTGGACAACATTTACGAGCATTGCCGTTACTTCCGATGCTGCCTTTGAAGAAACAACTTGCACATTTCCCGATTGTCTTTCTTCTCGCTTGCCTTCCACTATAAATGGCTGTGGAAGAATCCCGTTATTTGCAAGCGCGGAAAATGCCCTCATCATCTGAAGTTGAGTCATTTCAATCCCCTGTCCGAACGCGGCCGTGGCGAAATTAATTTCATATCCTTTTTGAAATTCGGCGTTGGCGGACGCTACTTCTCCTGCCATGGAAATAAAAGTGGGCTCAAAAAATCCGAATTTTTCAAGATACTGCAAAAACCGGCGATGCCCAAGCTCGCGCTCGGCAAAAACAGCTCCGGTATTGATGGAATACTGCAATACTTCGGTCATCGTACGCCTCCCCCATACATGACGATCATAGTTATAGACTGTTCTTCCTCCAATTTCCACGATTCCCGTATCTTCATAAGAAGTTTCGGGAGTTACAACGCCCTCGTCCAAAGCCGCAGCCATGGTAATAGGTTTAAAAATGGACCCTGGTTCAAATACTGTTTGAATCACAGGATTTTGAAATACTTTCAAGTCATCCACGCTCCCGTAATTATTGAGATCAAAATTGGGAACACTCGCCATCGCAAGAATTTTTCCGGAAGCCGGTTCCATCACAACAATGCTTCCCCCTTCGATCCGAAGCTGCTCTTGACCGCGCTTGAGGAGTTTTTCAGCTTCCGCCTGGATATTGTAATCCAGAGTCAGCGCCACATCCGACCCGTCCTGCGCGGTATCCCGAAACACACTCAAGAGATATCCCGCCGGATTTTTAGCTTGCATTTTGATGCCTTCAATGCCGCGCAGTTCTTCATCGAAATATCCTTCAACTCCATATTGGCCAATCCCATCAGTATTCGTAAAACCAACTACGTGAGCCGCCATCATTTCTTGAGGATACGCGCGCACTGTTTCGGCTCCCACATACAACCCTTTATATCCAAGAGTTTCCAAAGATTGCTGCTCTCCCAAGGCCAAATCCCGCTTCAGAAGCTCATATAAACTGCCGTCTTTTTCAAGCTGTCCTTTCACGAATGCTTTCTCTAACATAAGAATACTTGCAAGTTCTTCGGCAAATTTTTCCTTTTCCGCCTCGGTCAAATTCATTTCAGCCGGAGAAAGAAAGGCGAATGCTCTCTGTTGATTCATAGCCAACACATAGCGATTTCCCGCTTTATCCTGCGCAAAGATTCTTCCCCGATCTCCTTGAGAAAACGTCTGCAACGTTTGCTGGCCTTGAGCCAGCGCTTTATAAAATCCATACTGAAAAATCTGCACAAACACAAGACGCCCTCCAATGATTGCTCCAAATAAAAAAATTCCTGCCAGAATAATCGAAAGGCGCCAATTTGTTTGAATCGCGCGAGCCATAAATATCCAATATCCTTCTGAACTCTTACTGCTGCCTTGCCACCGCTCCTCCGGGAACTTTTATGTATTCAATATGGTTTATTCGCTCAAAACCAAGCGCGCCTGCCAATTCCTCCATATTTTGATATGACATGGTCTGTACCGTCGTCTCTTGCATCAGAGCGATATGCTCCTCCATTGTTTCTATTTCCTGTTCGCTTTCTGCAATGTCATACGCAAGCTGGGTAATGGAGTTTAACTGCATAATATATAAAACCACAAGTATTGCCGTAGAGAACATGCCAAACCCCCAAAGGAATTTGTTTCGGTACGCAGAAAAGAGGAGAAATTGCATAAAGGAGCGTTTCATTATGTTTCTATTTTTTGCGCAACCCGAAGTTTTGCGGAACGCGATCGCGGATTGCTTTTTATTTCTGCTTCTTGAGGAATAATCGGTTTCTTTGTCATAGCTTGTAATGCTTTTTGTTCTTTGAAAAATTGTTTCACGATCCGGTCTTCCAATGAATGAAAGGATATCACCGCAATCCTTCCTTCGGGCGAAATGATATCAACAGCTCCTTGCAGCCCTTTTTTGATATGCTCCAGCTCATTGTTGACGCAAATGCGCAATGCCTGGAATGTCCTAGTCGCGGGATGTAAAGCGCTTCTGCGCGGAATCGCGCGTTCAATCACATCAAGAAGCTGCCGCGTTGTCTGAATCCTTTGTTTTGCCCGTTCTCGCACAATTTGCTTTGCTATTCTCTTGGCATATTGCTCTTCTCCATATATTTCAAACATTTCCTCCAAATCGCGCTCGTTCCATATATTGACGATTTCCTCGGCGGTTACCGTAATATCGGGATTATAACGCATATCCAAAGGTTCCTCTTTCAGGAAAGAAAACCCCCTCCCGCTTTGCTCAAGCTGATCAGAAGAAAATCCCAAGTCAAGAAGTACCGCGTTTATTGGACTCAATCCCGCGTCTTGAGCGATTTGCTTGAGATCAGCGAAGTTTCCGTTCCATAGCATCACACGATTGGTATCTTCCTTGGATATCCTTTCTTTTACGCGTTCCAAAGCCGCAGGATCCCAATCAATCGCAAGCACTTTGCCCTTTGGCGCTATTTTCTTGAGTATCTCTTGCGTATGCCCGCCGCCGCCGGCAGTTCCGTCAATCGCGTTATCATTCGGCTTCAAATTCAGATATTCAAGAACTTCTTGCGTAAGAACTGAAATGTGCATAGTATTCTATACTCCCAACTCCCTTAATCGCTCCGCGATATCTCCCACTTCTCTTTCAATCTTCTTCTTGTACGTATCCCATTTTTCTTCGTCCCATAATTCAATGCGATTCAACACTCCCGCGATCACCACTTTTTTGTTCAAAGCCGCATATTCTTTCAAATAATCCGGCACCAAAATTCTTCCGGTTTTATCCAGATCCACTTCCATTCCTCCGGCAAGCATTAACCGTACAAATCCGCGCGCATCGGCCTGCGCCAAAGGCAAACTGCTTAGTTTCTCAACTAACGATTGCCATTCCTTTTCCGGATACAAAAACAAGCAGTTATCGAGTCCTTTCGTTAGCACTGCTTTTTTTCCCACTTGCTCGCGGAATTTCGGCGGCACCGCAAGCCGCTTCTTCTCATCAATAGAATATGTGTATTCTCCGATAAACATAAAAACCATTTGCGTTCCGAACACCAATGCGTAACGTGTAGACAGAAGAGAAAAGTTTTCCACAAAGTAGGGTACTTTTCCCCACTTTTATCCACAGATTGCCACGTATTTCCCACTATACTCCACGCATATACACCCGTCAACCCCAATACTTATTCACAAACCTGCAAACGAAAAAGCAGGGCGCCATAGGCACCCTGCTTTTCTTTATCTTCTTGCGTTATTTATAGACAGTATTTGCGAAGGTATATGCAAAAGATTAACGATACTCTTCGGTCCCATAGAGATATTGGAATGCCCCAAAGATTTCTTCAACGGTCTTTGCATTTTCGGGAGCATCAATACTCTCCACGGGAACGTTATAATCCCAAATTTCAACTCCTGCCTTCACAGATACCGAATCTGTTTCGCTTGCTGTTTCATCAAAAATCTTCGCGTTGAGTTCCTTTTCAAAGGATATTCGATACGGATAGAAATTACGATTGCTCAACCATAAATCTACGCTCATTTCTCCCATATTGCGCATTTCTTCAACCATCTCTTCCGACTTGTTTCCTTCAATACCGCTTTCTTTGTTTGCCTCTTGGACAATATCTGCAATATCCGATCCGGTAAACGTTATCTGATAGTGATACGTCTTTTCCCCTCTTATTTTTTCGTCAGGAAGCTCTTTTACCAGATAGGATTTCGCTTGATCATAGAAAAGCTCTTCAGCTTTTTTGAGAAATTTTTTCTCCTGCTCTAACATCATGCCAGTTGAAGCGCCCACCTCTTCTATGGGAATCCGAATCCATTGGTTTTTGAACATCTCCGCATTCATTCCAAGGTACATTTCCAAGAAAGACAACGCGGGAAATTTGGTTATTTTCACATACAAATTCTCCTCATCCGTAACGATTATCTCTCCTGCCCCCTCAAACGTAATCCCTTCTCCGGAAACTCCTACATTCATAGTTCCTTGAAATTTTCCGTCAATCTCGCTTGATTGTGTCGCAACGCCTTCCAACCCAATCATTATGCGAAAGACATCTGCTCCTTCTTGCTTCGCTCGCACATCCAAATCAATATCCATACGAGCTGACTCAATACCAGCATCCTTGTTCTTGGCTCCTTCCAAAATTCTCTGAAATGACGGACGATACGGATTCCATTGAGGATCCCATACCCTTGTAACCAGTAGCGCTTGACTCGCAAGCGCTATTCCCGCAAAACCGGCAATACTTGCAATAACCGCGATTTTTTTTATATTCATACGATTTGTATTACTTAAAATTACAAAATGCCCTCAAGCATCTGCTGTCTTATAAAAATTTGGATCATTTTCTCATTCTCACTTTTCTCTTCGCGAATGTCAACTCGCTTCTTCCGCCACTCTTGTTTCAAACGTCTCCGCATCCACCGTTATGTTCTGACCGCGCTTGATTTTCTTGCCAAGTAGAGCAAGCGCAATCGCATTTTCGACCTTATCTTGAAGCACGCGCCGCATATCGCGCGCTCCAAACATAGGATTATATCCAAGCCGCGCGATTTCACGCTTCAGCTCTTCGGTAATCACAAATCCAATTCCCTGTTCCGCCAAATTTTTGCGTACCTTCGAAAGCATCAATCCCGCGATATCAATTAAGTGCTGTTCGCTTAACGGCGTAAAAATAATCACTCCATCAAACCGGTTGATAAATTCGGGGCGATAAATGCCTCGCTCAAACACATATTCCAACATTTCTTCTTTTAACGCGCCAAAATCTTTTTTCTCTTTCAGCGCGCGTAGAATCAACTCATAACCGGCGTTGCTTGTCGCGATAATAATCGTATAGCGAAAATCAATTTTGCGGCCAATTCCATCGGTAACATGCCCTTCGTCAAGCACTTGCAAGAAAAGATTTAATATATTTGAATGAGCTTTTTCCAGCTCATCCAACAATACAAGGGAAAAAGGATTCTCCCGCACTGCCGTAGTAAGCAATCCTTCCTGCGAAGGCGAACCCAACAAACGCTTAATATCTTCCAAATTCTGAAATTCAGACATATCCAAACGAATCATTCGCGATTCCGATCCAAAATAAATCGCGGCAAGCGCTTTGGCCATTTCTGTTTTCCCAACTCCGGTTGGTCCCATAAACAGGAAACTGCCCATCGGCCCCTGCCGAGACGCAATCTGTGTGCGCGCGCGGCGCAAAGCCGCAGACACCTCTTGCACCGCAATATCCTGATTGATCAGACGCTTATGAATAAGTGTTTCCAAATCAAGAAGTTTCTCGCGTTCTTGATCCTCCATTTCTCCCACCGGAATTTGAGTGCGAGATTCCACAACCGCCGCAATATGGGCCGGCAAAAGAATGGGATCTCGAGTCTGTGCGACATACGACATTGCCTCATCGAGCAGATCCAACGCTTTCTGCGGGAAAGGCACTGCCTGAATATACTTGCCAGACATGCGAAGAATACTCTGCAATGCCTGATACGAGACAAATCTTTTATACCTCACTTCCAATGAGGGAAGTGTTTCCTCCAACACTTCAAGAGTCTCATCTTCTGAAATTTCAGACATCTCCACTTTACCAAAACGGGAAAGCAGCGAAGGATTCTGCTCGAAATACCGATGAAGACCGGCGAATGTCGTAATTCCAACAAACACAAATTGCGGCAAACGCAAATAAGCAGAAAGAATCGTAGCGATATTCACTCGTCCGGGCTCCGCTCTTGTTCCAGTTTCTCCTCCCACGTAATTATGCAATTCATCTATCACCACGATCACATTACCCGCGTTCGCAGCTTCGCTAAACACCCGAGAAAGCGTTTCCTCCAATTCTTCCGTACTTTGCGCGCTGGAGACCAAATGCGCCATATCAATTTCAAGAATACGCCGGTACGCCAACAATTCGCTCTTGGTATCGCCCAACGCGCTTCTCGAAGCCAAATCCAGAACTAACCGTTTGCGCCCACTGCCCGGCTCCCCCACTAGTAAGACATTATTGTTTTCCTGTCGGCAAAGAATACGTTGCATTTCCGCTTTTTCCTTTTCATGCCCAACCGCCAGGGGAAATCGGAGCCGCGCGGCTTCTTTTGTAAGCGGCAAAGAAAACAAATCAAGCGTGATCGTGTATCCCGAAGCCCAATCGGTTCCCAATGCGCCATACCTGCGCAAGTTTTTCTTCAGCCAGAATTTGCTCCGCTCCTCATTTTTTTGTCGAATGCGCAGATGCCATCTGGCGATATCGGGGATTTCTTGATCGGGCAAAAAGTTCCTTTCAATCAACAACTGCTTGAACGCCGAGCATTCCGTAGCCAGCGCGGCGATCAAATCCTCGCTCTCGATTCGCTCGCGTCCTTGCTCTTTTGCCAGTCGGCGCGCCGTTGCACACGTCTTGGCAAAATCTTCGCTATATTCTCTCTTTCGATGCTCTTCCAGTTTCGGCTCTTGCGCCAAAACCGCGCGCAATTCTTTTTCCAGTGCTTTGATATCCAGAAGCATTCGGCTGGACATAAACCGAATAGCAGAACTTTGTTCCTTACATATAGCGATAACCAGCACCGTAGCAGAAACCATCGCTAATTTCTCTTGCTTTGCGATGGTTTCTGCTCTCAACACGGCGCGCGC
Organism: Candidatus Wildermuthbacteria bacterium RIFCSPHIGHO2_02_FULL_45_25; assembly: GCA_001823215.1. Taxonomy (GTDB): domain Bacteria; phylum Patescibacteriota; class Minisyncoccia; order Minisyncoccales; family UBA10102; genus O2-12-FULL-45-9. The sequence goes on from MHTV01000033.1 coordinate 7,207, forward strand.
CGGCTCAAATCCCAAAAATTCCGCTTCATTTTCATACGCGGCGGAAATTCGCGCGCGCTTGAGATATTCTCCAAATCGAGAAAGAGCAAACACAGCCGCGCTGTATGCAAACAATAAAAGACTCACACCAAAAAGAACCTCCTGCCCCTCCTGCGCAGACACCACAGCCACAAACAGTACAAGAAATCCTCCAAAGCACGCAAATCCCAGCCACAACGATACCGTTGCAAGCCGAGCCAACACACCCAACGAAATCAACGCATTCAAAGAGATCACCTGATAAATCGCGGCTTTTTTTACGTTAAAAGATGACATTGATGGCTCCATATATAGCAAGCAACATTAAAAGAGGCAAAGCAAGCCAACCGACAAATATGATTACTCCACTCAACAAAACTATAATCATCGAAACCAATCCAAATACAATCAGCCATGTTCGGACAAAAGCTCCCAACGCGCGCGAAATCATATTCGAAACATGGATATTGAGAAACTCGCGGATGGAAAATCCGCGGCTTTGCTTCCACCGAACTCCGCGCCAAGGCGCAAAGTAAGTTCGCGCAAGCTGCTCCACCGAGAAAAAATTCAAACTAAACCACACAAAATTCATCCACGCTTTCGTGATTTCGCCAGGAACATACACAAAATGCCAATACATATACTTGAACGCCAGTACCGCAACCATTTGATTACTATATCATAACCAGAAAATCAGAGAAGAAAAAAGTCGCGCAGCTTCTTAGCTACGCGACCGGCTCACGAAGTGTGCTATGAGAAAAACTCGCGCTGATACTCTTCAAGAGTATACCCCGTGAGCATCTGGAACAACCGATGATATCTCGCTCTTGTTTCCTCGACGAGAGAAGGCGGGATCACGCAATGTTCGCGCACGAAAGAAACATGATCGGGATTGCGAGGATCCAGATTGCCAATTCCAGGTCCCCATGGCGTTTCGATCTGCGCTCCCCAATCGCGCACCATCTGCTTATCAAAGAAACGCGGATCCTGCTTTGAACGGAGCGCTTCTTGAACATCCTCAACCATGGCGAATCTGGAGGAATCAGGAGTCAAAACTTCATCAGCAACGCGTAAAGTGCCCCTAGCCCATGGCGCAATTGCATTGCCGACTTCGAACTTTGTATCCAGAATAATAATTCCACGGCTAAATGCATACCCATACGCTGTGATATACAAGTTTTCAAGCCGCTCCACCGCCATTCTACCGAGAGATCCGGTTCTGGCAAAAAATTCTTCAGCCATGATATTTACATCATGGCCTTTAAATTCTTTGGTAGAGGGAGTGAAAACCGGCACATTAAGCTTCGCCCATCGGGGCAATCCAACAGGCATTGACTGTCCTGCCGCAGTACCTTTCTCTTGGTATTCACGGAAAATAGATCCTCCAAGGTGATACCGGAAAATCATTTCGTACGGCATCATTTTGAGATCATACACTACCAGTGATCTCTTTGCCGGAATTGCAGAATACCTTTTGCGAAGATACTGCGTCATATTCATGGCTACCTGATCACTTAATATGTCCGGAAATATAACGTTCATCCAGAAATGCGTCAATGTAGTAAGGATTTCTCCCTTGGAGGGTATAACGCTCGGCAATACGAAGTCGTAGATACTAATCCCATCGCTTGCGACGAGAAGTATCGCTCCTGGAATCCCTGGGATCGCAAACGCATCCCGAACTTTCCCTTGATTTACAAGAGTAAATCCTTGGGAAAGAAGATCGCGCACATACGGGGCAGTTCGCCGAATCGGAGGAAGCTTTGACGTAGTCATTACAAAAGTACTCCTTTCTCGTCAAATCAGCACTAAAAATACTGTAGCATAACTTATTTTCTTTGTAACTATACTGGATCAAATAAATTCTTAAGGAAAGAAAGCGAACGCATCAGAATTAAACTTTCCGATTTTTGCCCGACCGATTCGGCCGCGCAAAGCGTGGCAAAATCCGTTGGCAAAATTTCTGAAAGTTTAATTCTGGTGGGCGGCACAAGACTCGAACTTGTGACCTTCGCAATGTGAATGCGACGCTCTAACCGACTGAGCTAGCCGCCCTTGTTTCTGCTTTTTTATAGCATGTTCTGCTCTGAAAGAAAAGTTGCATATTCCTTCATTTTTGATATCTTCAAGATAGTATCACTTCGAGCCTCGGAGGGTTTATGACCATGCAGACCATCCTTCCTATTACCGGAAAAATCATACGGTTTAACAACCAAACCCTTTTCCTTTGCGATCAACTCCCGTTATGCGGCGCCGGACAAACCGAACAAGAAGCATGGGAAAGTTTTTTTCTCTGTGCAAAAGTGTATTATGCTCCTGTCTCCCAGGAACCTTCTCCGTCATCTCGCGATCCGCCAGAACTTCCAGCGTAACCTTTATTCTTCGTACCCACCGAACCCGGAACATCTCCGGGTTCATTTTTTGCACAGACTTTTATTTTGAACGACAAAACACCTTTGCAGCACAGGAGTATGCATCACGCACGGAGCGCGGCCGGCGCGAGTAAGAACAAAAATTCAGCAGAATTTTATGTGGTGATGCATACTCCTGTGCTGCAAAGGTGTTTTGTCGTTCAAAATAATTTACAGATCGGTTTCCTTCTCTTATAATAGAGAATGTCTTTTGAAAATTTGTTACGCGCAAAATGAATACCGAGACAATTTCCCATGAAAATCTTTGAATATCAATTTAATCCACGCGTGAAGAAAGACCGCTTCCTCAAGGCTCTCTCTTTTGAACCCCAGGAAGAAAAATCCGAGCGAAAGGGAAATCTGTATTTCGTTGCGGAACTTACCAACAGCATTCCCTCCAACGCTCCCTTTATCAATAAACTCGCGCAGCAGATTAAAAAAGAATACTACAGCGAAGGAACATCCGCCAAAGCTCAAAGCAATCCTCAAGAACAAGTGTTTTCCACAAGTTCGAACTTTAAAAAGGCGCTCCGTAAAGGAAACGACTTTCTCAAAAAAGAATCGGCCAACGGCAACACCGATTGGATTGGCAATCTGCATATCGCGCTCATCGCGCTGTCTCCTGAAAAGGGAAACATGCAGTTCCATTTTGCCAAAATCGGAAACGCCAAAGTTTGGATGGGACGCAATGGCTCTCTCGTGGATATCGGGAAAAAAATCGAAACATCTCAAGCCGCTTCCGGAGCACCTCAAGGATTTGGAAATGTTGTTTCGGGATCTGCGTTCTCTGGCGACCGTATTCTCCTCTTCACTCCCGACCTCTTTGACTTTTTCGCTCAAGAAAATGTCTTGCAGGACTTGGGACTCTTTAATGAGAATAAGCAATTCCGCACGCTTTTTGACCAAAAAAATAAAGAACTCGCCCGAATTTCCGGCATCTTCTTTGGCATTGTTCTTGATTCTTCAAGCGCCGCAGCAGAAAGCGCCCATCCTTCTTTCGGATCCCGGCTTCTCGCTTTGCGGTTTCGGGAGCCTTCTGTGCCGCAGTTCTCACTCCTCAAAGCAAAAGTGCCAAAGATGATTTTTCCCATGCTTCGCAAACTTCCTTTTGCTCGAGCTGGCGCTTTTATTGCCAAACAATTGCCGCACAAATCAGAGCAAAAAATTTTTACGTCTCCATTCCTCAAGCCGCTAAATATCGTCTTCAAGGCAAAGCAAAAAGCGTTCCGAGCAACAAGCAATATGCCTTCTCTCTGGCGCAATATCCTGATTGTCGGCGTCTTTAGCTTACTTCTTTTTGTGGGCTTTGCTTTTTTCTATCAGAAAAAGAATCCGCTTTCTTCTGAAGCCCAGCAATCCTATATCCAAGCGATGTCTCTTCTTGCGCAGGCCGAAACTGCTCTTGCGAATAACAATTCCCAAGAAGCAAACCGACTTTTGCAGGAAATATGGAATCTTGCGGCTCCCTATACCAACGAAACCTCGGCAACCCAGAAAGACCGCGAGGTTTTTGAGCAGCTTATGGTTCGCATCAATCCTCAACTTACAACCTTAAACAACATTCAAGAAATCAACGAACTTTCTCCGATTTTTCAAATCCCAGAAAGCGCGCTGAAAAACCCTTCCCATATAGAGCTTGCCGATGCGAATTTTTATGTCTTCAATACAACCTCTTCCCAAGTGTATATCATCAACTCCGGCAATGCAGCGCATGGAACAAATCTTGATATCGGATATAGCGCGCAGATTGCGGCTTCTCTGGAACATGGCGTTGCTTTCTTTACACCGCCAGCTCAACTGTTATTGATCGAAAACGAAAAACTTTCCCAGCAACTCTCGCTTTCTCTTCCCGATCCCGCATCTTCTTTTTCTTCCATTGCGTCTTTTGGAACAAATCTGTATTTCTTAGACAGCACAAACGGAAATCTGATCAAATACTCCAATCCCGCAAGCGGAAATACGCAAGCTTCTTTTTGGCTGGCCGCCAGTTCTTCAAAAAACCCCGAGAACGCCCAATCTTTTTCGATTGACTCCAATATCTGGATACTCACGCACGATTATATCATTGACCGCTATTTCAAAGGGATGTACGAACAAACCTTCAACATTTCCGTATTCCCAAAATTGAACGGCCCGGCAAAAATCCGCACCAACAAGAACACGCCCAATCTTTATATTTTTACCCCGGATCAGCATCGGCTTCTCGTCCTCTCAAAATCAGGAGCTCTCATAAAACAATATGTATTCCCCTCACTCTCGGAACTCCGTGATTTTACAATTTCAGAAGACGGAAACACACTCTATTTGCTCAACGGCAATCAAATCTATCAACTGCATCAGCGCTAAATTTTAAGAAACTTTGAATTGCGAAAGCAGCACATGCAAGGTTTAGAGAACACGGATATGTTTCTGCTGAAAAATTCCTGGTGCTCCCCCTCCCACCTTGCGGTGAGGGGCTCGCGCCAGTCGCGCTCCCAACGTTCTCAAAACCTTGCATGTGCTGCTTTCGCAATTCAAAGTAAGAAAGACGGGAGTGCCAGAAGAAGCCGCTCACCGCTCCTGCGGCACTCTCTGCTTGAAGCAAAAAACCGCCGAAAAGCGATTTTTTGCTTCAGAACAATTCGATGTCATTACTTGAGTTCCACCGTTGCTCCTGCTGTTTCGAGTTTCGTTTTCAAAGCGTTTGCCTCCTCCTTGTTCGCTCCTTCTTTTACGATTTGAGGCGCGGCGGCCGCGGCATCCACCAAATCTTTCGCCTCTTTCAATCCTTTGCCGGTTGCGTCGCGCACCACTTTAATCACTTCGATTTTCTTGCCCCCTACCGCTTTCAATTCTACGTTGAAAGATGTTTTTTCTTCGACGGCAGCTTCACCAGCTCCGACAGCAGGAGCCATTGTTACTGCCATGGGAGCCGCGGCTGATACTCCAAATTTTTTCTCCAACACTTTTACCAATTCAGACAAGTCGAGAACAGAAAGTTTTTCAATAGTTTCGACTATGGATTGGAATTTTGCTGGAACTTCTACCTGTATTTCTTTTGTTTCTTCGTTTGCCATAATGTTGTAATTAAGATTTCTTTTCTGCAATAGCGTGTAATGCTACCACTAAACCTTTGATGTTTCCTTCCAATACCGTAACAAATCCAGTCATGGGAGCCGCAATAGTTCCAACCAGCATTCCAAGCAACTCCTCTCTTGAAGGAAGCATTGCGATCGCGTTCATTTGTTCGGCGCTTTGCGTTTGCCCTTCAAAATACCCGCCAAGAATCTTGACACGCTCTGAAGTTCTGGCAAATCCCGCAATGGACTTGATCACTGGCGCCGGATCCTCAAACGCGAATACCGTTGCCAATTGCGCCGTTCCCGCAGGAACCTCGGCTGTCATACCCTTATCGGCAAGCGCCTTCTTGAGAAGCGTTTTTTTGGTTACCGTAAGTTTGGACCCAATTTTCTTGAGCTGCGTGCGAATCGCGATCATCTCTTTCGCGCCCATGCCTTTATAATTCACAAAGACGATTGCATTTTGTTTTGCCAGCCCGTCTTTGAATTGTTCCAGTATTGCTTGCTTTTGAACTCTTGTTTTTGGCATAAAAGCTAAATAAAAATCTGTGGATACATTCCACAGACATAGGCATAAGAAATCGACCTCTCTTGGCGGAAAACGCCAAAACTTTCTTTACCCTCGGCAGGATTTATGATTTCCCTCAAGAGGGAAATCACCTGCTGTCTGCGGATATCTTCGATTGTAGTTCTACTTTACCCTATCTGCCTCAAAGTGTCAATAACAAAAAGATTTATAGATATTTTTGCTTTGCCGCGAGATGCTCTTGATAGGTTTTACTAAATACTGTTTCCCCATCTGGCTTGGAAAGATAAAACCAGTAGGAGCTTTCGGTAGGGTATATAGCCGCTTTCAAGCTTTCGATTCCCGGATTTGAGATCGGCCCCAAGGGCAGACCAGGATATTGATAAGTATTATACGGAGATGCTATCTTCAACTCTTCCAATGAAATATTTGTGGAACGTTTTCCTGTTACATACGTAATGGTAGCGTCCGCCTGCAGGGGCATTCCTTCTGCCAAGCGTTTCCAAAAAATTCCGGAAACAATCTTTTTGTCTTCAGGCGTTCTCACTTCTTTCTCAATAATCGAAGCCATTGTTACCACGTCATATATTGTGTGCCTGCCAGCTTGAATATCTTGACGCATTTGAGATGTTAGCTGCCGGTCAAAATTTTCAAGCATTCGGCGCACAAGTTTTTCTGCATTCTCATCTTCTTGAATTTGATAAGTATCTGGGAAAAGATAGCCCTCCAATCCCATATTCGAGGGCTTATCTGCAAGAAAATCATAGTCGCTCGCCAGTTCAATGGCACTTGCCAGAGCTTTTCCTTTTTGCTTGGGAGAAAATCCTGCCGCTTGGAAAAACTCCTCGCGGTTAAGCAGATTCTCTTCCTGCGCATAATTTCCTATACGTTCAATGCTCCAACCCTCTAAAATTCGCATCTTCGTTTGAATTATCTGCCCGCTTACAAACTTCTGCGCGATGCGAGCCGGGCTTAGGGAAGGACTTACCTTGTAAGTTCCTGCTTGTAGTTTGGAAGCAAAATCTTTCATAAGCACATGAAGTTGAAAAAAAAGAGCTGAACGAATAAGTCCCTCTTTTTCCAACTCGCGGGCTATTTCCCAGCTTCCCTCACCCTGCTTGATTCTAAAGACTTTCTCCTCATGGAAGTCAGAACGCAAGGGAATATACACGCCTGCCCAAAATGTCCACACTCCCCCGCCAAGAGCTAAAACAAACGCGGCGCTTACAAGAAAAAAGAATTTCATGATTCAAAATATCGAATGGCTATTTGGCAAAAAAATCCTCATCAAGCTTCCGGAGTTCTTTGCGCACTTTCATTCTCCGAAACCTGCTGATGCGATGGATAATCAGCATTCCATTGAGATGATCCACCTCATGCTGAAAAATCCGCGCGCCCAATCCTTCAGCTTCAATACGCACTTCTTCCCCTTCGGGAGTTTCGCACAGCACTTCTACTTTCCGAGCTCGTTTCACCGGAACAAATATTCCGGGAAGACTCAAACATCCTTCTTCATGCGCCTCCTCTCCGCCGCTTTTTCTAATGATCTTTGGATTCAAAAAGGCCAAGGGTTTCCTTTTCCCTTGCTCGGGATGTTCTGCTGATTCCACGATAATAATTCGCTTTGCGACTCCAACTTGAGGCCCGGCCAATCCAATACCCTGATATTCATACATGACTGCCACCATATCAGACACAAGTTCAGAAAGACCTTCCAAGCGCGAAGAAACACGCACTGATTCATGAAACAAAACAGGGTCTGGATATTTTATAATTGTGTGTTTTGCCATATTTTACCTGGACATTACAAAATTCTGGCAGGGGTTGAGGGAATCGAACCCCCATCAATGGTTTTGGAGACCATTATTCTACCATTAAACTAAACCCCCGTATTCAAATTCCTCATGTTCAATTTTACAATTTTCCGTCCATCAATAACATACCCAATCTTCTTATTGAGAATACAAACCAATTTTTTAGAGATACCTCCGGAAAAAATTATCTCTTCGCTTCCTTGTGTTTCTTGTGTGCGCGGCAGGAATTGCAGAACTTTTTCAATTCCAACTTTTCCTCCATCGCTTTTTTGGACTTGTGCAAGAAATAATTAATTTCCTTGCAGCTTGCGCACTGGAACTTGGCATATACCTTTTTCTTTGCCTTTGCAGCCATATTCTTTTCCTTCGCAACGAATCCGCCGGTTCGCGGACACCATGCGAACAATCATTCCACTTATTATATTCTCCCTTTGAGCCAGAGGCGGGAATTGAACCCGCGACTTCTTCCTTACCATGGAAGCGTTCTGCCACTGAACTACTCTGGCAGAATCAATATGCATATCCTAGCTCACCAAATCGATTCTGCAATGCTTGTTTTATCTGGGATCGCCCGAATCCACTTTTCAAAAAAACTTCTCTTGCTTTTGCATCTTTCTTATTAGTAAATGCTTCATAATGAATGAGAAGTAATGGACGTCTATTTTTCGTTGCCGCAACTTCACCCTTAAAATGATCTCTTAACCGTAACTTTAATGATTCACTATAACCTATATAAAGCTTCTGATCTTTTTCACTAAACAAGATATACACATACCAAAATTTTACTTCCATATTGTATTAGGCGGCTTACTCTTTCTATTTGATAAAAATATATCTGTGTCGCGTCAGACGCGACTACCTCGCAACCTCGTTTTTGCTAAACCGAGTTTGACTCGGTGGGCCGGGAGGGATTCGAACCCCCGTAGGCATAAAGCCGCCTGATTTACAGTCAGGTGCGTTTGACCGCTCCGCCACCGACCCATTTTGTCTCCTCACCTTTATATCACAAATAAGCTCCTTTGAAAAGCGACCGCATCTCGCTTCTCAAGATTACCCTTCAATCAACTTCCCATGCTCTTTTCGCCATTCAGCGATTTTCTTATGATCTCCCGAAACCAGCACCTTTGGCACACGCCACTTTTTTCCGTCTGGCGTTTCAAAGATTTCCGGCCGCGTGTATTGGGGATATTCAATGAATCCACGCCCTCCCCTGCCGCGCCCCACAGGAATGTGCGCCGGCAAGAACTCCGGCTTGCCAATAACCCCTGGGATAAGCCTGGAGACCGCTTCCACTACAATCAGAGCCGGCAGCTCTCCGCCCATTAAGTCATACTCGCCGATCGAAATCTTATCGTCTGCGATTTTCGTTATTCTCTCATCCACGCCTTCATACCTACCACAAATAAAAATCAGGTGATCCAATTTGGCATATTGATGAGCTAATTTCTGGGTAAATTTTTTCCCCCTGGGAGTAAAAAAAACAACTTTGGATTTTTGGCCGGAAGTTTTCCCCAGTAATTCCATTGCGGCCTTATAGAAAGGTTCGATTTTCATCACCATGCCAAGCCCTCCGCCGAAAGGTTTTTCATCTACGGTCTTATGCTTGTCATCTGCCCAGTCCCGCAAATTATGAGCTTCAATTTTCAGCAGTCCCTTTTCCTGCGCCCGTCTTAAAAGCGACTCTTTAGTATAAGGGGCAATAATTTCGGGAAAAATTGTGAGGATATCAAACGTCAACATGATTGTTTCAAACGAAATAAAAACAACTCTGTCTCGTAACCATACTAGCATCGTTCCCGCCTCCAACACAACCCGATTTATCTCATAAACACTCTTGCTCAAAAAGAAGACGGCGTTACCATACAGTAACACCGTCTTCTTAAGTTCCAAATCCTTCCGGGTTTTTCCCTTCAGGTTTTATTTCCATGCTAGATATTCAGATCTCCCAAACTCGCCGTTCCGGCAGGAGCTTGACTTCGGCGTCCGCCCTCCGGCTCCTCTATCTTGAGGTTAACCCGAGCGTGCGCCTTCAATCCCGCAATACGCACTAAGGTTCGAATCGCGCGTGCCGTTGAACCTTGACGGCCTACAATTTGACCCATATCCTGCGCGTTTACTTTCAAGGAAAGCAATACGCCCATCTCATCAACTTTGCGGGTTACTTGCACATCGTTGGGATTGTCCACCAAACTTTTCACGATGAACTCAAGCAACTCCTGGTACTGTGGTTTCTCTTCCATAAGATCTATCTGTGATATGCCTTCCAAAGAAAGGCAAACCGTTATGATTTCGACCTTTCAGCTTCTCTATCTTTACTTTTTCCCTCTGTATCTAAATTTTATTTGTCTTTCCAATCTTTGTCAAGAAAAAATCAGGAGAACAAATCCTCCTGATTCCAAAATCAAATTCACTGAAAATTTCTTTTTTGTTTCTTTTCTATCTCTTCTTACTCTGGTTTCTTCTCCTCCGCTACCGGAGCTTGCTCGTCTTTCGAAGCTGGCGATGCAGCCGCGGCCTTACCTACTTTATTTCGATGTTTTGCGATTTTTGAACCTTCAATAACTTTCTCCACAATAAGCATATTATGAACGGTAGGAGATGGCTTCGCTCCAACTGAAATCCAATATCGAACACGTTCTCCATCAATACGCCGTTGCTTGGTAAGAGGATTATACACTCCTACCTCCTCGACAAAACGTCCCTTGGAAGGGGCATGATGTTTTTCTGTTACCACCACCTTAAACGATGGCTGATTTTTTCTTCCTGTTCGGAACAAACGAATAGTAAGCATAATAAATAATTTCTCTTATTTCCACCCCTTATTCGCAAGCGCGTTTCTGGCGGCCGCTTGCTCTGCTTCTTGTTTGGAGGAACCCTCTCCTTCTCCCGCGATATCTTTATCCAGATACACTCCCATGCGAAAATGCTTTGCGTGATCCGGACCCCATTCCTTCAAAACATTATACGCAGGGGTAATACCGGTTTTTTCCTGCGCAACCTCCTGGAAACGCGACTTGGCGTCCTGAAAGAGTTTTTGGTCAAAGACTTCCGGCAATCTGGACAATATATATGTTGTAATAAATTTCTCGCAAGATTTCAAGCCCTGATCCAAATAAAGAGCTCCGATAAAGGATTCCATGCTATTGGCAAGGATATATTCCCGCGCTTTGCCAGTTTCTTTTGCTTCTCCTTTCGACAGCAAAAGAAAATCATTAAATCCGATTTCTTTCGCAACCACAGAAAGCATTCTGGCGTTTACCAATGCCGCCCTCCAGCTTGTTAACTCTCCTTCTGGCTTGTCGGGATAATTGTTGTACAAAGATTCTGTTACCACAAGCTCCAAGACGGCATCTCCCAAAAATTCCAATCTCTCATTATGCTCCAAGTGGAAATCCCGATTCTCGTTGAGATAAGACCTATGAACAAACGCCTGCTGCAGCAATTCTTTATTTTGAAATTGAACAGCTAATGTGCTTTCAAGTTCTGCGAAATCTTTCATCCTTCGTTCCGGTCAAATTGCCTCATGGATCCCTTATCGTTGGAGCTATGGCGCAATTTCACCATAAAAATCAATTATTATAATTCCTGCGGATTCTCGGGAGAAGAATTTTCTTTCTCTGCTTTCACTTTTTGCTTCTCTTTTTTCTCCGAAGGAGGAATTTGTCCCGTGCTTTCAAGTTCACGATACACCGTTCCCAATACTCCATTTACAAATTTACCTGACGATTCTCCGCTGAAGTTTTTCGCAAGCTCAATTGCCTCATTGATTGCCACTTTTGGCGGAACTTCTTCCCGATTTCCAAAAATAAGTTCGTAGAGTCCAAGCCGCAACACATTTCGATCAACAATCGTAATTTGTTCCAAAGGCCACTCGGGCGCCGCATTCTCGATAATACGATCAATCGAAGACATATGTTCTATTACTCCATTCGCCAAACGATCCACGAACTCTTTGTTTGTATCCGCAAGACCCGGCCCAAATTCGCGAGTATTCCGTTCAAGAATCCCATCGAGCGTTCCATCCCCTTTCCCGCCGAAATCCCATTCATACAGAGATTGCATTGCGATTGATCTGGCAAGGTGCCTTGAAGCCATAGTTCAACGAGTTACATGACTATCGCGGATTTTATCGCTCTTGCTGATGAGCCGCAATTTCTTTTTCTTTTCTTTTCCGCTCTTTCTTATCTAATTTCGCAAGCACATCCACTACTTGCTTTCCTTTATAGTAACCGCAGTTTTTGCACATGGTATGAGCCAAGACATCCTTGCCGCAATGCGCGCAAAGTCCGAGGTTTTTTGCCTCCAAATGAAGATGCATTCTTCGCTGGCCCTGTCGTGATTTTGAGCGATGCTGTTTTGGGACTGCCATACTAAGACAAAAGTCAGAGTTATTTTTAACTTTTCTTACTATACCTTACCCAAAGAAAATATGCAAGGACCAACCCTCATGAATTACTTTGCGACATGCGCACAGGTTCAAAGCTTCGGCGATGAATTTCGCAAGGGCCATGTAGAGCAAGAGATTCCATATGAATTTTCGTGCCATACCCTTTATTACTGTCAAACCCGTATTGCGGATATCTTTCATGATATTCGAGCATGAGCCGATCCCGAGTTACCTTTGCTATAATTGAAGCCGCCATACACGAGAAAATCTTGGCATCTGCTTTCACCACCGCTTTTTGAGAGATATCCATATCGAGCAATGCGTTACCGTCAATAATTACGCTTCCCAACGTCCTACCTTTGGCCGCAAGCTTTTTTTGCAAGCAATCAACTGCTTGTTTCATTGCCAATCGAGTTGCCTGGAAGATATTAATCTTATCAATCACCGCATGCTCAACAACCGAAAAACCAAATACTACCAAAGGGTGTGCCGTAAGTATTTCGTAAATATCTTCTCGTGCCTGCGCGCTTAACGTCTTGGAATCAAAATTTCCGACTGCGCGGATTTTCGTTTCGTCCAAAAAACAAACAGCGGCCGCAACCACAGGGCCGGCCAATGGCCCGCGGCCGGCTTCATCCACTCCTGCCACTATTTCCTGAAAAATTTTGCGTTTTCTCATAGTCGTTCCCTTTTTCATTGTAGTTCATCGCTCTTGAATAATCTATTCAAAAGCGG